>NZ_JASCPK010000117.1:0-18563 GCF_029959385.1 Pseudomonas sp. PS01303 | reverse complement strand
CAATCCCCTGTAGGAGCTGCCGAAGGCTGCGATCTTTTGATCTGTTTTTAAAATCAAAGTCAAAAGATCGCAGCCTTCGGCAGCTCCTACAGGTGAAAGGCGTCAAGTGAATCGCCGCCACAGCCGCCAGACGGGCTGCCGTCACAGCCTGATTACGTTATACTCGCCGGCTTTCAAAAGTTCGCCAACGAGTGCTGCCCGTCATGGAAATCAACCCGATCCTGAACACCATCAAGGACCTGTCCGAGCGCTCCGAAACTATTCGGGGGTATCTTTGACTACGATCAAAAGCATGAGCGTCTGACTGAAGTCAATCGCGAGCTTGAAGATCCGAGTGTCTGGAACAAACCTGAATACGCCCAGGAGCTGGGCCGCGAGCGTTCGGCGCTGGCGCAGATCGTCGACACCCTCGATGAACTGAACGCCGGCCTGGCCGATTGCCGCGATCTGCTGGACATGGCCGTCGAAGAAAACGACGAAGGCGCAGTGGGCGATGTCGTCGCCGAGCTGGCCCGTCTCGAGGAAAATCTGGCCAAGCTGGAATTCCGCCGCATGTTCAGTCATGAAATGGATCCGAACAACGCCTACCTGGACATCCAGGCCGGTTCCGGCGGCACCGAAGCGCAAGACTGGGCCAACATCCTCCTGCGCATGTACCTGCGCTGGGCGGATAAACGCGGTTTCGACGCCACCATCATGGAATTGTCGGCCGGTGAAGTCGCCGGTATCAAAGGTGCGACCGTGCACATCAAGGGCGAATACGCCTTTGGCTGGCTGCGCACCGAGATCGGCGTACACCGTCTGGTGCGCAAGAGCCCGTTCGACTCCGGCAACCGTCGTCACACCTCGTTCTCCGCGGTTTTCGTCTCGCCAGAGATCGATGACAAGGTGGAAATCGAAATCAACCCGGCAGACTTGCGGATCGACACCTATCGTTCCTCGGGTGCCGGTGGTCAGCACGTAAACACCACCGACTCGGCCGTACGTATCACTCACGTACCGACCAACACCGTGGTCAGCTGCCAGAACGAACGTTCCCAGCACGCCAACAAGGACACCGCCATGAAAATGCTGCGGGCCAAGTTGTACGAGCAGGAAATGCAGAAACGCAACGCCGCATCGCAAGCGCTGGAAGACACCAAGTCCGATATCGGCTGGGGTCACCAGATTCGCTCGTACGTGCTCGATGCGTCGCGGATCAAGGATCTGCGCACCAACATCGAACGCAGCGACTGCGACAAGGTACTCGACGGCGACATCGACGAATACCTGTATGCCAGCCTGAAATCAGGGCTGTAAAAGACGCAATACAGGGCGACTGATTCACCTCGATCCCTGTAGGAGCCAGCCTGCTGGCGATCCCCGGGCCGCAAGGCCCGGAGGCAATGAACCTGATGGAATATCTAAAGACATGAGCGACCAACAACTCGACCCGCAAGCCCTGCAACAGGAAGAAAACTCCCTGATCGCCCTGCGCAAGGAAAAGCTGGCTGCCGAGCGCGCCAAGGGCAACGCCTTCCCGAACGACTTCCGCCGCGAAAACTACTGCGAAGATCTGCAGAAGAAATACGCGGACAAGACCAAGGAAGAGCTGGCAGAGGCTGCAATCCCGGTCAAGGTTGCCGGTCGCATCATGCTCAACCGTGGCTCGTTCATGGTGATTCAGGACATGACCGGTCGCATTCAGGTCTACGTCAACCGTAAAACCCTGTCGGAAGACACCCTGGCCGCGGTGAAAACCTGGGACATGGGCGACATCATTGCCGCCGAAGGCACCCTGGCGCGTTCCGGCAAGGGCGACCTGTACGTTGAAATGACCAGCGTGCGTCTGCTGACCAAATCCCTGCGTCCGCTGCCGGACAAGCACCACGGCCTGACCGACACCGAACAGCGCTACCGTCAGCGCTACGTTGACCTGATCGTCAACGAAGAAGTGCGCCAGACGTTCCGCGTGCGTTCGCAAGTGATCGCGCACATCCGCAGCTTCCTGATGAAGCGCGACTTCCTTGAAGTCGAAACGCCGATGCTGCAGACCATTCCGGGCGGCGCAGCGGCCAAACCGTTCGAAACCCACCACAACGCGCTGGACATGGAAATGTTCCTGCGTATCGCCCCGGAGCTGTACCTGAAGCGTCTGGTGGTTGGTGGTTTTGAAAAGGTTTTCGAGATCAACCGCAACTTCCGTAACGAAGGCGTATCGACGCGTCACAACCCAGAATTCACCATGTTGGAGTTCTACCAGGCGTACGCCGACTACGAAGACAACATGGACCTGACCGAAGAACTGTTCCGTGAGCTGGCGCAGTTGGTTCTGGGCAGCACCGACGTGCCGTACGGCGACAAGGTGTTCCACTTCGGCGAGCCGTTCGTGCGTCTGTCGGTGTTCGACTCGATCCTCAAGTACAACCCTGAGCTGACTGCCGATGATCTGAACGACATCGACAAGGCCCGCGCCATCGCCAAGAAGGCCGGCGCCAAGGTGCTGGGCTTCGAAGGTCTGGGCAAACTGCAGGTGATGATTTTCGAAGAACTGGTCGAGCACAAGCTGGAACAGCCGCACTTCATCACTCAGTACCCGTTCGAAGTGTCGCCGCTGGCCCGTCGCAACGACGACAACCCGAACGTCACCGACCGCTTCGAGCTGTTCATCGGTGGCCGTGAAATCGCCAATGCCTACTCCGAGTTGAACGACGCGGAAGACCAGGCCGAGCGCTTCATGGCGCAGGTGGCCGACAAGGACGCCGGCGACGACGAAGCCATGCACTACGACGCCGACTTTGTTCGCGCGCTGGAGTACGGCATGCCGCCAACGGCCGGTGAAGGCATCGGCATCGACCGTCTGGTGATGTTGCTGACCAACTCACCGTCGATCCGCGATGTGATCCTGTTCCCGCACATGCGACCGCAAGCGTAAACGTTTCAGTTAAAAAGCCGCCTAAAACAGGCGGCTTTTTATTGCCTGTCTGGTACAAATGTATCAATTGGTTACTTTGGAATTAGCAGAGGAAGTCCGGTCGTGATGGGTGCAATAGCTCAAGAAGGTGCAGCGGGTATCGCCACTGCGGTCGCTGAAAGTGTTCAGTACCAGGGTCGCAAGGCCAGCCGGCAGGGCAGTGAGCAGCGTCGACAGGACATTCTTGACGCGGCGATGCGCATTGTCGTGCGTGATGGCGTGCGCGCCGTGCGTCATCGTGCGGTGGCGGCAGAGGCCGGTGTGCCGCTGTCGGCGACCACGTATTACTTCAAGGACATCGATGATCTGCTCACCGATACCTTCGCGCAATATGTCGAGCGCAGCGCGGAATACATGGCCAAGTTGTGGAACAACAACGAAGGCCTGTTGCGTGAGATGGTCGTCAGCGGCGATGGCAGCCCGGAGTCGCGTTCGCAACTGGCGGACGATATTGCGCGGTTGATGGCCGACTATGTGCACCGGCAGTTGGTCAACCGTCGCGAGCATTTGATGGCCGAGCAGGCGTTCCGACAGGAAGCGTTGCTTAACCCGGGGCTGGCGATTCTGGTGCGCTCGCATCAGCAGATTCTGTTGCAGGGCACCTGCCAGTTGTTTCAGGTGCTGGGCTCGCGTGAGCCGCAGCAAGATGCCAAGGTGTTGACGGCGATTATCGGACGGATGGAATATCAGGGCCTGCTCAACGACGCCGAGCCTTTGGCCGAAGAAGACATGCTCGGCATTCTGACGCGCTACATGCACCTGGTGCTCGCGTCGGTCTGAACTGCGCTGATCGTTCCTCACGCTCTGCGTGGGAATGCCGCCCGGGACGCTCCGCGTCCCTTGCCGACATGACGCAGAGCGTCAGTGGATGCATTCCCACGCAGAGCGTGGGAACGATCGATCACCATGAGGGCAGGTAATGTTCATAGGGAGTATCGAATGAAAGCCTGGCGTAGCGTGCTGATCGCCTTGTCGTTCCTGCTGCTCAGTGGTTGTCTGGTGACGTTCAAGGAGCCGCTGACCGCCAGTGAGCCGGCGCCCAAAGGCCTGCTCGGCAAATGGTCGAGCACCAATGCCTGGGGCGAGCCGATGAACCTTGAGCTGACGCGCCTGGGCAATGATCGCTATCAGGCGGTCACGTATTTCAAAGCCAAACCCCGCGAACGCGAAGCCTATCCGTTCACCGTCTCGCGCCACGGCAACCGCTGGTACTTGTCGGCAAAAGTCCCGGCGCAGTACGGCGGCCACTTCACCATCGCCGGTTTCGAACTCACCGATAAACACGAATTGGTGGTCTACAACCTCGATCTCGAGCAGATCAATCAAGCGATCAAGCAAAAAGCTCTCGACGGTCAGCCATTCCAGACCGACGATGGCGACGGCGTGCAGGTCGACAGCAGCCTCGACAAGGTCTTTGCTTACCTCGATGATCCGGCCAATTCCGATGTTTTCGTCGAGGCCGTGCGTTACCAGCGCCAGGCCCGCGCCAAATAAATTCAGTACGTCACGTATCTACAGGAGTTTCAGGTGGACGATTACCAGCAGACGATACGCATGTTGTCCGACCGCATTGTGCTGGCGCAAACGCCGATCCGTGTCCTCGACGCGGTCAAGTGGGACGAGAACATCCGCAAGGGGTTTCTCAAGGCCAAAGGCAAGGAAATGCCGGCGATCGACCGCGACTACTACCTCAATCGGCCACTGAGTTTCGATTCGAGCAAGGTCAAACTGGAATTCCAGAACATCGAGCGCGACATCACCCGCCAACTCGGTCAGTTCAACCCGGTCGGGCAGATCATGCGGCGCATGTGCAAGGAGTACCGCATGGTGGTGCGCATGCTCGAAGCGCGCGGCACCGAGGATTTCGGTCTGATCTCGCAAGAGCTGTATGGCGCCGCGTCCGATGCGTTCCACGCCGGTGACCCGACCCTGGCCGACCTTGGCCTGATGATGTCCGACTACCTAAACAACATCGACGGCCGTGGCGACCTGAAGGATGAGCCGAAAACCCTCACCGCCAAAGACGCCGTGCACCTGTTGCAGACGCGTCTGAACAAGGTTTTTGGCGAGGCCGAGGAAACCATTCGCGTGTTCGAGTCCGACGGCATCGTCGCTGACGCGGCGGCGGGCGCGGATTACATCAAGATCCGCACCGACGCGATGTTCAACGATCGTGATGTGCGTGCGCTGGAAGTTCACGAAGGGCTGGTGCATGTCGGCACCACGCTCAACGGTTTGAATCAGCCGATTTGCACCTTCCTCTCCAAAGGCCCGCCGTCGTCGACGGTCACCCAGGAAGGCCTGGCGATTCTGATGGAAATCATCACCTTCGCCTCCTACCCGAGCCGCCTGCGCAAACTGACCAACCGCACCCGCGCGATTCACATGGTCGAGGAGGGCGCGGACTTTTTGCAGGTGTTCGAGTTCTTCCGCGAGCAGGGCTTCGAGATGGCGGAAAGCTACGGCAACGCCAGTCGCGTGTTCCGTGGCTCGACGCCGACGGGGCTGCCATTTACCAAAGACTTGTCCTATCTCAAGGGCTTTATCATGGTTTACAACTACATTCAGTTGGCCGTGCGTAAGGGCAAGCTTGAGCAGATCCCGCTGTTGTTCTGCGGCAAGACCACGCTGGAAGACATGCGTACCTTGCGTCAGTTGGTGGATGAGGGGTTGGTGGTGGCGCCGAAATACTTGCCGGATCAGTTCCGCGATTTGAACGCGTTGTCGGCGTGGATGTGTTTCTCCAACTTCCTCAATCACTTGAGCCTGGACCGGATCGAAGCGGACTACTCCAATATCCTCTAACCCACTACAGACCGATCGTTCCCACGCTCCGCGTGGGAATGCCGCCATGGACGCTCCGCGTCAACTGTGACGCAGAGCGTCACGGGATGCATTCCCACGCAGAGCGTGGGAACGATCTGAACCTGAATTTTTGCGAGGTTTCACCGGATGAGAATCCTCGGCATTTTCTGCCTGCTCCTGACCCTCAGCGGTTGCAGCTCGTTATTGTTCTACCCCGAACCGGGCCAGATCTTCACCCCGGAAAAAGCCAAGCTCGAATACCGCACCGTCACGCTGGTCACCGCCGATGGCTTGAAGCTCAACGCCTGGTGGCTACCGGCCAAGCCCGGCGTCGAGTTCAAAGGCACCGTCCTGCACCTGCACGGCAACGGCGGCAATTTGCCGATGCATTTGGGCGGCAGTTGGTGGTTGCCGAAGAACGGCTATCAAGTGCTGCTGGTCGACTATCGCGGTTATGGCTTGTCCGAGGGCGAGCCGAGTTTGCCGGCGATCTATCAGGACATCGACGCCGCGTTCGCCTGGCTGGACAAGGCACCCGAGGTCAAAGGCAAGCCGCTGGTGCTGCTCGGCCAGAGCCTTGGCGGATCGATGGCCGTGCATTGGCTGGTGCAGCACCCTGAGCGACAGAAGCAGCTCAAGGCGTTGGTGCTCGATGGCGTGCCCGCCAGTTACCGCAGCGTCGGCCAATACGCGCTGAGCACGTCGTGGCTGACCTGGCCATTCCAAGTACCGCTGTCGTGGCTGGTGCCGGATGGCGACAGTGCGATCAACTCGATGCCGCAGCTGAATGGCGTGCCGAAGCTGATCTTCCACAGCATCGACGATCCGCTGGTACCGCTTTCCAACGGCATCCGTCTGTATCAAGCTGCGCCGCCACCGCGCGTGCTGCAACTGACTCGCGGCGGCCATGTGCAAACCTTCGGCGACCCGGTGTGGCGCCAGGTGATGCTGCGCTATCTGGAAGATCCCGAACATTTCAACGGCCTGCGCCGCCTCGGTGAAATCCCCAATTACCCGACACCCCCGAATTCTGAAGATGAGAGTCCGCAATGACTGAAGAACGCAACGCCATCCCGCTGATCATCACCGGTATCTGCAGCATCCTCGGCACCGTCGGGGCGCTGTGGTACTACGGTTACCTGCACTTCGCCAAACCCGAGGATGCGTTGCTGCTCAACGAATTCACCATGCTCAAAACGGTGCCTGGGGAGGATTACAAAGTTTCGCTGGAGCCGGCAGCGCAAGTGGCGCAGTGCATTGATGGCGTGCTGGTGTTGTTTGATACCGAGCAGAAAGGTTTGACCGGTGTGCTGATCAATGCGCAGAAAAAAGCCGTGCGCTGCATGGGCGAAGAGACCCCGCAAAAACTCCAGCCATAACCCGATTCATTGTAGGAGCAGAGCTTGCTCGCGAAGGCGGTGTGTCCGTCACCAACGATGTTGAATGTGAGACTGCTTTCGCGAGCAAGCTCTGCTCCTACAGAAGGGCACAAAAAAGCCCCGCCTGATCACTCAGGCGGGGCTTTTGCGTTACAGCCTACAGCTTAGTTCGAGCTAACAGCCGAACGTGGCACAACCGGCTGGTTGTCGTTGGAAATGGTCACTTCCACACGACGGTTTTGCGCACGGCCCGAAGCGTTGCTGTTCTCGGCAACCGGGTATTCCTTGCCATAACCCTGAGCGACGATGCGCGCTGGATCAACGCCCATTTTTACCAGTGCGGTACGCACGGAGTTGGCGCGACGCTCAGACAGGGTCTGGTTGTGGCTGGCAGTACCGGTGCTGTCGGTGTAACCCTCGACGATCACTTTGCGATCCGGGTTTTCCTGAAGGAACTGCGCCAGTTTGTTGATGTTGACCAGACCGCTGGATTTCAGGTCAGCACGATCGGTAGCGAACAGTACGTCACCGAAAGTCACCAGCGTACCGCGATCGGTCTGCTTGGCGTTCAGGCTGTCCTGCAGTTGTTTGATCTGCTGATCACGGGCATCCAGACGCGCTTGGGCACGTTGGGCAGCGGCGTTTTTCAGGTTGTTTTCAGCGGTGCGCAGGGCGATGGTCTGCTTGGCCACTTCTACGCGCTGATTGGTCAGGTAAGCCAGTTGGTCAACCTTGGCCGCGTCTTGCTTGTCCAGATAAGCCTTGTCGGCTTTGTCCAGGTAATCGCTGGCGTCTTTGGTTTCCAGCGCTGCGACTTTGCTCGCCTGCGGGTTGGCTTGCAGGCCGGCGTAGTTGGTGCGCGCGTTTTCCAGATTCGGGTTAGGCGGAGTGGAGCAGGCAGCCAAGGCAACGCTTGCGGCCAGAAGAGCTGGGATCATCAGTTGCTTACGCATAATTTGTCGTCCTTTCTATCGATAAAAGTTTCAGCTTTGCGGTCGGGATGCGCGCTTATTGCACGGTGCGCTGACTTTCCTGACGCAGTTCCTGAACACCTTTCTGGGAATCCTTCACGGCTTGTTCAGCCTTGGCTGCCTGAGCTTTGCGTTCGGCTACGCGAGCGTCCCACTCGGCTTGCTCGGACAGGGTGCGGGCCTCGTCATACTTCTTGTCGTGCATGGCGATTTCGGCTTGTTTCAGTTTGTCCTGCGCTTGCTTCATCTCGACCGCTGCGAACTCGGTACCGCCAGCGCTGACGGCGCTGTTCACGGCCGATTGCGTCACGGCGTATTGCTCGGTCGGTGGATTACCGGCGCAACCGGCCAGAACGAAGCTGGTGCCGATCGCCAGAGCAGCCAGTTTCAGACCGCGCAGGTGGGTAAACGAGGTTTGGTTTTTCATGGTCTTCAACTCCATTAGGCATCTCCTGAAAACATCTAAATCCATCCTGGTCGAGGAGCCGAAAAGCGTCGTGTGAAAGGCGTTTTTGAAACGCTCGTTCCAGGCGTGGTTACAGGTTCCGACCGGAGTGATTTTTCAAAAGTTCAGAAAAGATGGCTAATCGCCAAAATAATTTTTGACTGAATGGACAAGGCTCTAAAGCGGGAACTTTGGCGGGATAGAGCGGTACGCGCGGGGTTTTAAAAGCCAGGTAACACACGATTTTCAAATTGAAATACGATCCCTGTAGGAGTGAGCCTGCTCGCGAAAGCGGTGTGCCAGTCACCATCAATTTTGACGGATACACCGCTATCGCGAGCAGGCTCGCTCCTACAGTTTGATCTGTGTTGGGTCAGTGTTTTTGCTTGCCTTCAACAGCCGAGAGGTCATGCAAATGCCGCCGCGACAGCGCCAGAAAACGCGGCGTAGGCCCGACGTCCTCGTACAGCGGATCACCTTCCTCATCCGTCGCCACTACCGTCGAACCCTTCACATACGGCAGGCTCGCTTCAAACTCTTCAAGCGCTGCGCCAATCAGTTCGCCGAGCAATTCTTCGGCATGCCGTTTGGGGTACATCTCGGCAATCGCGGCCAGTCGCGCAGCCGCCTCAACGTCCAGATGAATCGTGTAGCCAGTGTCGGTCAGGCGACCTTTGGCGTTTTCTTCCCAATGCTGGGCGAGTTCACGAATTTTCATGATGACCTCATTTCGCACCTGCTCATGGCAGGTCTGGGTGAGTGTCCGCCGGGGCCGGCGGCAAGCCGTTGTACGGCTTACTGTTGAGACTAGCTTTCGGCCACAAGGTTTAAAGTCCCTTGGTCGGATGCTTGTAAGAAGCGGCGCAGAGCGGCACTCTCTAGGTCATGCACTCGTTTCTAAGCCGTCCGGATTACTGCTGGGGAATTGCTGATGACCGATATTGATGCACGCTTGCGCGAAGACGTTCACCTGCTCGGAGAGCTGTTGGGCAACACCATTCGAGACCAGTACGGCGAGGCGTTCCTCGACAAGATCGAGCAGATTCGCAAGGGCGCCAAGGCCGATCGCCGTGGCTCGATGGACGCTGAACTGAGCGCCAGCCTCAATCAATTGAGCGAGGACGAATTGCTCCCGGTGGCGCGCGCGTTCAACCAGTTTCTCAATCTGGCGAACATCGCCGAGCAGTATCAGTTGATCCATCGGCGCGAAGAGTCGCAGCCGGCGCCGTTCGAATCCCGCGTATTGCCCGAGTTGCTCGCACGTTTGCGCAACGAAGGCCACAGCGCCGAATCGCTGGCCCGCCAGCTGTCGCGACTGGAAATCGAACTGGTGCTGACCGCGCACCCGACCGAAGTGGCGCGGCGCACGCTGATCCAGAAGTACGACGCGATCGCCGCGCAACTCGCCGCGCAGGATCATCGCGACCTGACCAGCGCCGAACGCGAGCAAATTCAAAACACCCTGCAACGGCTGATCGCCGAAGCCTGGCACACTGAAGAAATTCGCCGCACGCGACCGACGCCGGTCGACGAAGCCAAGTGGGGTTTTGCGGTGATCGAACATTCGCTGTGGCAGGCGATTCCCAACCATATGCGCAAGGCTGACAAGGCCTTGTTTGAAGCGACCGGCCTGCGTTTGCCGCTGGAGGCGGCGCCGATTCGCTTCGCGTCGTGGATGGGCGGCGACCGTGACGGCAACCCCAACGTCACCGCCGCAGTGACCCGCGAAGTGTTGCTGCTGGCGCGCTGGATGGCCGCTGATTTGTACCTGCGCGATGTCGATCATCTGGCGGCCGAGCTGTCGATGCAGCAGGCCAGCGATGCGCTCAAAGCCAAGGCGGGCGACAGCGCCGAACCGTACCGCGCAGTCCTTAAGCAACTGCGCGAACGCCTGCGTGCGACGCGCAACTGGGCACACGCCGCACTGACCGCGCCAACGCCTGCGCCGGCCGATGTGCTGAGCAACAATCGCGATCTGCTCGATCCGCTGGAACTGTGTTTCAACTCGCTGCACGAATGCGGCATGGGCGTGATTGCCGACGGGCCGTTACTCGATTGCCTGCGTCGCGCGGTGACGTTTGGCCTGTTCCTCGTGCGCCTCGATGTGCGTCAGGATTCGTCGCGGCACAGCTCGGCGATGACTGAAATCACCGACTACCTCGGCCTCGGTCGCTACGAAGATTGGGATGAAGAACAGCGCATCCGTTTCCTCACGCAAGAACTGAGCAATCGCCGGCCACTGCTGCCGGCGCACTTCAAACCGTCGGCCGACACTGCCGAAGTGCTCAACACCTGCAAGGAAATCGCTGCCGCACCGGGCGCTTCGCTCGGTTCCTACGTGATCTCCATGGCTGGCGCCGCTTCCGATGTGCTCGCCGTGCAACTGCTGCTCAAAGAGTCCGGCGTGTTGCGGCCGATGCGTGTGGTGCCGCTGTTCGAAACCCTCGCCGACCTCGACAACGCCGGGCCGGTGATGGAGCGACTGTTGCTGTTGCCGGGCTACCGCGCACGGCTGCAAGGCCCGCAGGAAGTGATGATCGGTTACTCCGACTCGGCCAAGGACGCCGGCACCACGGCGGCAGCTTGGGCGCAATATCGTGCGCAGGAACGCTTGGTGGAAATCTGCCGTGAGCAGCAAGTTGAATTGCTGCTGTTTCACGGTCGCGGCGGCACCGTCGGCCGTGGCGGTGGCCCGGCGCACGCGGCGATTCTGTCGCAGCCACCGGGGTCGGTGGCGGGGCGTTTCCGTACCACTGAGCAGGGGGAAATGATTCGATTCAAATTCGGCCTGCCGGACATCGCCGAGCAAAACCTCAATCTGTATCTGGCGGCGGTGCTTGAAGCGACGTTGCTGCCACCGCCGCCACCGACGCCGGAATGGCGCCATCTGATGGATGAATTGGCGGCCGATGGTGTCAGTGCTTACCGTCAGGTGGTGCGAGAGAATCCGCAGTTCGTTGAGTATTTCCGTCAGTCCACACCGGAGCAGGAGTTGGGCCGCTTGCCGCTCGGCAGTCGTCCGGCGAAACGCCGCGCGGGCGGCATCGAAAGTCTGCGGGCGATACCGTGGATCTTCGGCTGGACGCAGACGCGGCTGATGCTGCCGGCGTGGCTCGGCTGGGAATCGGCGTTGAGCAAAGCGCTGGAGCGCGGCGAAGGCGAGTTGCTCGGGCAGATGCGCGAGCAATGGCCGTTCTTCCGCACGCGCATCGACATGCTGGAAATGGTGCTGGCCAAGGCCGACGCGGACATCGCGTTGTCCTACGACGAGCGTCTGGTCGAGGTGGATTTGCTGCCGTTGGGCGCGCAGTTACGCGACCTATTGTCGCAGGCGTGCGCGGTGGTGCTTGGTCTGACCGGTCAGTCGCAGCTGCTGGCGCATAGCCCGGACACCCTCGAATTCATCCGTCTGCGCAATACTTACCTCGACCCGCTACATCTATTGCAGGCCGAGTTACTGGCCCGTTCACGGCAGCAGAATGTCGAGCAGGGCAGCCCGGTGGAACAGGCGTTGCTGGTGTCTGTGGCGGGGATCGCCGCCGGTTTGCGCAACACCGGCTAACGGTTTTGTTGTGGCATGCGACACCGGCCAGATGCGCCGGTTGCCGCTTTGCCTGACGAGCGAAAGTGCCGCCAGGCGACAGTTAATGATGGGGTTGCGACTTGGGTCACCGCGTCGCAGGGTCGCGGCGGGCGAAGGTTTCTCCGACTTTTGGCGTCTTGTGTGGGCGCAGCCTGCTGTGTATCTTGATCAGCCTTTGGCCGTTTCTGCGGCCACGTCCCGTATTTTCAGGATTCGTCCCAAGAGGCGAATCCTTTGTTTTGTAAAAGCTTTTTATAAAAAAATTGAGGAGCACATCTAATGCGCGTCATTCTGCTGGGAGCTCCCGGGGCCGGTAAAGGTACTCAGGCAAAGTTCATCACCGAAAAATTCGGCATTCCACAAATTTCCACCGGTGACATGCTGCGTGCAGCGGTCAAGGCCGGTACTCCGCTGGGCGTGCAAGCCAAGAGCATCATGGATGCCGGCGGCCTGGTGTCCGATGACCTGATCATCGCACTGGTCAAAGATCGTATCACTCAGCCTGATTGCGCCAACGGCTTCCTGTTCGACGGCTTCCCGCGCACTATTCCGCAGGCTGAAGCACTGGTTACCGCCGGCGTCGAGCTGGACGCTGTGGTTGAAATCGCTGTTGAAGACGAAGAAATCGTTCAACGCATCGCCGGTCGTCGTGTTCACGAAGCCAGCGGCCGCGTTTACCACATCGTCTACAACCCGCCGAAAATCGCTGGCAAAGACGACATCACCGGCGAAGAGCTGGTACAGCGCAAGGACGACACTGAAGAAACCGTGCGTCATCGCCTGTCGGTCTACCACTCGCAGACCAAGCCGCTGGTGGAGTTCTATCAGAACCTGTCCGCCAAAAATGCTGGCAAGCCGAAGTACAGCCACATTCCAGGCGTAGGTTCGGTTGATGCAATCACCGCCAAGGTGCTGGCAGCGCTGAGCTGAAAAGTCTGAATCGCAGCATCATCCACGGCCCGCTTGCGGGCCGTAGTTGTTTATACTGACGCACTTTTTCCCACCCCTGTTTTGGAAACATCGATGAGCACCTTGCTGGCCCTGGACACCGCGACTGAAGCTTGCTCCGTTGCCTTGCTGCATGACGGTAAGGTCACTAGCCATTACGAGGTGATCCCGCGTCTGCACGCGCAGAAGCTGCTGCCGATGATTCAGCAACTGCTGGCCGACGCCGACACCACGTTGCAAGCGGTCGATGCGATCGCTTTCGGTCGCGGGCCGGGTGCGTTTACCGGTGTGCGGATTGCCATTGGTGTCGTGCAGGGCCTGGCGTTTGCGCTGGATCGCCCGGTGTTGCCGGTGTCTAACCTGGCGGTGCTGGCGCAGCGTGCGTTGCGTGAGCATGGTGTGAGCCAGGTCGCAGCGGCCATAGATGCGCGCATGGATGAAGTGTATTGGGGCTGCTACCGCGAGACGGCGGGGGAGATGCGTCTGGTCGGTGCCGAAGCGGTGTTGCCGCCGGAAGTGGTCGCGCTGCCGGCGGATGCCAGTGGCGACTGGTTTGGTGCCGGCACCGGTTGGGGGTATGCCGAGCGTATTGCCGTCAATCTGACTGGCTCGGATGCGGGCATGCTGCCTCATGCTGAAGACTTGCTGACTCTGGCGCGCTTCGCTTGGGAGCGCGGCGAGTCGATCCCGGCAGATGACGCACAACCGGTTTATCTGCGCGACAAAGTCGCCACACCCAAGGCTCGCTGATCTGTTTGCAGTTTCTGTGCTGAGAGGATTTAGTGGTGAGGACATTTTGTGGCGAGGGGATTTATCCCCGTTGGAGTGCGCAGCACTCCCCTGCATTTTTCCAGTGACACCGCGTTTTCAGGATTTACGACTGCTGCGCAGCCGAACGGGGATAAATCCCCTCGCCACAAAGACTTCACCCAAGGTCTCCACCAAGCTTCCCCCCAGAACCCAGTGCGACATTCCGCAAATCCTGCCAATCGTCAGTTTCCACCCCCTCGCTTTAAACCTTTTGCGCTTTATGTGTTCTAGTTATCACTCGGCAGTTTGCTAAGTCGGCCCGGTGCCGCTAAATTGCCATCATCGATACCGAGCATGAATTTATGCGTATAGACGGCCTCTCCTCTCAGTCCTATCCCATCAAGCGCAAGCCTCGCAAAGGCAATGTGACCGTGGATGAATCCGTCGACGATATCGACGGCGAGCTGGAATTCCCGACTGAAGAGCAACTGGCCGCCCGCGCTGCCAAAGCTTCCGCACAACGCCTGGCCAATCTGCCCGCCCGCCAACAAGACATGATTTACCACCGCGCCATGAGCAAAAGCGTAGCGATGGCCCTCGCCAGCTACCTGAGCACTGCCGGTTTTGTCGATTGGGATGCAGACGTGCTGGGCCTCGATCTGTACATCTGATGGATTTGCCTTACTACCTCGGTTGCCCGTCCTGGAGCGAAAACGCCTGGCGCGAGTATCTCTACCCGGTAGACGCAAAAACTTCTGACTTCCTCGGTCTCTATTCTCAAGTATTCAACGCCGTCGAAGGCAACACGACCTTCTACGCCAGCCCGTCGCCGGCCACTGTGCAGCGATGGGCCGAAGTCATGCCCGAACACTTTCGCTTTACCGCCAAATTCCCCGGCGACATCAGCCACAGCGGCGACTTGCGCGAGCAACTGACTGCCGCCGAAACCTTCCTGCAATTACTCAAACCTCTCGGTCAGCGTGTTTCGCCGTTGTGGCTGCAATTATCGAAAAGCTTCACGCCACATCGGCTGCCGGAACTGGCTGCGTTCATCGATGCGCTGGATTGCCCGCTGGCGGTGGAAGTGCGCCATGAACAGTTCTTCGCCAAGGGTGAGAGCGAACGCCTGCTCAATCGCTTGTTGCTCGACCGTGGCGTCGAGCGCATCTGCCTCGATCCGCGTGCACTGTTCAGTTGCCTGTCGACCGAATCCTCGGTGATTCACGCGCAATCGAAAAAGCCCCGCGTGCCGACGCGCCCGGCGGCGTTCACGCAATTCCCGCAGGTGCGCTTCATCGGCCATCCGGAGCTTGAAGCCAACGACACCTTCCTCGTGCCCTGGGTGGCGAAAATCGCCGAGTGGATCGAAGAGGGGCGCACGCCGTACATCTTCCTGCACACCGCCGACAACCTGTTGGCGGCGAAGCTGGCGCAACGTTTTCACGCACAATTGATGCAACGTTTGCCTGGCCTGCCACCGCTGCCTGAGCTATACAGAGAACCCGCCGCCGAGCAACTTGGCCTGCTCTGAGACGGATTCGTTTTCCTGCCCGGGAGCCAGCCGATGGACGCCTCAGACCTTCAAGCACAAACCCGTAAAGCCCACGCCTTCAAAGCGCTGCATGAGCGTGCGCAAGTCTTCGTCATTCCCAATCCGTGGGATGCAGGTTCGGCGAAGATGCTCGCCAGCCTCGGCTATCAGGCCTTGGCCACGACCAGTGCCGGTTATGCGTTTTCCCAGGGCAAGGCCGATGGTGCGTTGAGTCTTGATGAGACTTTGGCCAATGTCCGCGCGATTGTCTCTGCGACCGATTTACCGGTGGCGGTGGATCTGGAAAACGGCTTTTCTGATGACCCGACCGAGTCCGCGAAAAGCTTGTTGCGTGCCGCCGAAGCGGGCGCGGTCGGTGGTTCGATCGAAGACGCGACGGGCCGCCCGGATGCGCCGATCTATTGTTTTGAACATGCCGTGGCGCGCATCGAAGCCGCTGTCGCTGCCGTGCGCACGCTGCCATTTCCTTTCATTCTCACCGCGCGTGCGGAGAACTATCTGCACGGCAATCCTGACCTCGATGACACCATTCGCCGCTTGAAAGCCTTCGCCGACGCTGGCGCCGACGTGCTGTACGCGCCGGGTTTACGCAACGCCGAAGAAGTGCTGGCAGTGGTACGTGCGGTGGCGCCGAAACCGGTCAACGTGTTGATGTCCGGCGGTTTGAAACTGACCGTGCAGGAATTGCAGGACATGGGCGTACGCCGCATCAGCACCGGTTCGGCACTGGCGCTGGCGGCGTTCGGCGAGTTCTTCCGCGCCGCTGAAGAAATCCAGCAGTCCGGCACGTTCGGCTTCACCTCGCAATCGATGCCGTACGCCAAAGCCAATCAGTTCTTCAAAGGCTGAACATGGGGCGATGGATATTTTGCCTGGTGCTGTTGATGATCGGCGGTGCCGCGTTCAGTGTCTGGCGCGGCTGGTTGGAGGTGCCGCCGCAGTGGAATCCTTGGGCGCCGCTGGACGTGAAAGCCACGCCCAATTGGCTCACCGGTTACAAGCTGATGCGCTTGCGCAGTGATCCAGAACTTTGCGCTCAAGCGTTGAGCAGTTCAGATCTGCGCGTCACCCGGCAATCCGACAGCCCCGACGCCAAGTGCCCGCTGATCGGCGCCTTGCGCGTGCAGGGTGGTGAGGTGGCGCTGAGCAGCAGTTTCCTCGCCAGTTGCCCGCTAGCGGTGGCCTACGCGATGTTTGAACACCACACGCTGCAACCGGCAGCTCAATCGATCTATGGCCAGAAGGTCACGCGACTCGATCACCTCGGCAGTTTCGCCTGCCGCAATGTCTACAACCGCGAGAGCGGCGCACTCAGTCGTCATGCCAGTGCCGATGCGCTGGACATTGCCGGGTTTCGTCTGGCTGACGGGCGCAGCATCAGCGTGCTCAAGGACTGGCCGAAGCAAAATCAGGACGCGCAATTTCTACGGCAGGTGCGCGACGGCGCCTGCGAAGCGTTCAGTGTGGTGTTGAGTCCGGATTACAACGCTGCCCATCGCAATCACTTTCATGTCGATGTCGGACGCTGGAGCGTGTGTCGCTGAGGATTACGCGGCAAGGCGCAGGTTCTGCAGAACGATTGGGCGTGCCCAGCCGTTATCGAAGTCCAGCGCCTTCTGTTGCTCGACGATTTCTTCCGGCGGGAACGGCGGATATGGTTTCTGCATCAGGTCGAGGTCGAACTCGGCAATCGGCAGGTACAGAGGCTTTTTCTGCGGCGCCGGGCCCGGTTCTGGCATTGGCTGGCCGTTGTTGATAACCACAGGGCGAACCCAGCTGCTGTCAAAATCCTGCTGCTCTTGCTGCGCTTTCAGTTCTTCTGCCGGGAACGGTGGGAACGGCTTGTCGAGCAACTCGGTTTCGAATTCGGCAATCGGCAGGAACAGCGGCTCCGGCGGACGCACTTGAGTTTCCACCACATCGCATTCGCGCTGGCTGACGATGTGCGCGTGCAGGTCGCTGCCGACGGTCGGCTCTTCGCTGCTGCTCAGGTCAACCGGTGGAAACGTGCCGCAGGCCGGCACCACATCACTCGTCTGCTCGGCCAGCGCCTGGGCAAAAAAATCCTGCCACAGGTGACTGACGCCGCTCAGTGCTTGAGTGTTTTGACGGCTAAAGTCGCCATGGGGCGAAATGTAGCCAATCGATGTGGGAAGAATGCCTGACATTTTTTTCGGTTGACGCTCAGCTCTGGCAAAATGTGCGTTGAATGAGTTATCGGCGGTTTTTGCCGCTCCTTGAATTTTTGAGCGTGTTTTCCATGATTGAGCAACCCGCGGCCTGCCGCATCCATGTCGAACCCCTCGGCGCGACGTTTGAAGCGCAAGCTGCGCAGTGGGCCGAGCGTCTCGGTCTGCCGCGCGAGGTGGCTGACGGCGAGTTTGCCTTGCAGGTCGGCGAGCAGGGGTTGCAGCTGCAACAGCTCGGCCCGGACGCACCGGGGCCGGTGCGGGTCGACTTCGTTGAGGGCGGCGCGGCGCATCGGCGTTTATACGGTGGCGGCAGCGGGCAGATGATCGCCAAGGCTGTCGGCGTCGCGCAAGGCGTGCGCCCGCGCGTTCTGGATGCGACGGCGGGTTTGGGCAAGGATGCGTTTGTGCTGGCCAGTCTGGGTTGCGAGATGAGCCTGATCGAGCGCCAGCCGCTGATCGGCGCGCTGTTGGAGGATGGGCTGGCGCGTGGTGCGGAAGATTTCGAAGTAGCGCCAATCGTGGCGCGGATGAAGTTGCTCAAGGGCAATTCCATCGAGGTCATGCAGAACTGGGAAGGTGAGGCGCCGCAGGTGATTTATCTCGACCCGATGTTTCCGCACCGCGAGAAGACCGCGCTGGTGAAGAAAGAGATGCGTCTGTTCCGGCCGCTGGTGGGCGATGATCCGGATGCGCCGGCGCTGTTGCAGGCGGCGCTGGCATTGGCGACGCACCGGGTGGTGGTCAAACGACCGCGCAAGGCGCCGTGCATTGAAGGGCCGAAACCGAGCCATGCGCTGGATGGCAAATCGAGCCGCTACGACATCTACCCGAAGAAAGCGCTAAAGCCTTAAAACCGAGTTGCTGCCATTCGCGAGCAGGCTCGCTCCCACATTTGAAATGCAGTCCAATGTGGGAGCGAGCCTGCTCGCGCAGGCGTCGATCCAGGCGCCGCAGCAATCAGGGGTTGTAAGCGCGCATAAACAAC
>NZ_JASCPK010000116.1:0-19077 GCF_029959385.1 Pseudomonas sp. PS01303 | reverse complement strand
GCGCAGGCCATCTAAACCCTGTAGGAGCTGCCGAAGGCTGCGATCTTTTGACCTTGATGTTAAAGATCAAAGATCGCAGCCTTCGGCAGCTCCTACAGGGATCGGCGTTACGCCAGGCTTTTGCTTACAACTTCATACACGTCACTCGACAACTGCCCCGACGCCCGAATCCGCTCCAGCTCGCCCTTCATCAGCGCCTGGCGCGCATCGTCGTATTTGCGCCAGCGCGTCAGCGGTGCCAATTGGCGAGAAGCGATCTGTGGGTTGAAGCCGTTCAGCTCAATCACCAGATCCGCGAGGAAGCGATAGCCCGAGCCATCCGCCGCATGGAAGTTGATCAGGTTCTGCCCGGCGAACGCGCCGACCAGCGCACGCACCTTGTTCGGGTTTTTGATGTTGAACGCCGGATGCTGCATCAGCGCCTTCACGCGCTCCAGACCGCCCGGCAAGGTACTGCCCGCCTGCACGCTGAACCACTGATCCATGACCAGCGGGTTGTCCTTGAAGTGCTCGGCAAAACTCGCCAGCGCCAGCGCTTTCTGCTCTTCGAACGGCGAGTTGACCAACACCGCCAGCGCAGTCAGGCGCTCGGTCATGTTGTCGGCGTTTTCAAACTGCTCCAGCGCCGCCGCCAATACTTCCGGCTTGCCGCTGAGCATCAGATAAGACAGGGCAATGTTCTGCAGCGCGCGACGGGCGAAATGCTCGGCTTCGGCCACGTACGGGGTTTTCTTCGACAGGTCACGGTTGGCCTGATAACGCAGCCACAGCGCCTCGAACAAGCCTTCGGCCAATTGCTTGCGCGCGAACTCACGGGCGATATGGATCGCATCAACATCCGCCACTTCGCTGATTTCAGTGAGGTAAGCCTCACCCGGCAGCGAGAGCATTTCGGCGACCATCGCCTGATCCAGCGATTCGTCCGACAGCACGGTACGCAGCGCCGACACCAGACGCGGGTCGAGCTTGAGGCTTTCGCCCTTCTGCTGCTGGCCAATCAGTTCTTGCAGCACTTGCACCGACAGTTGCTGACCGGCATCCCAACGGTTGAAGCCATCGCTGTCGTGCTGCATCAGGAACATCAGTTGATCGCGGTTGTACGGGAAACTCAGTTTCACCGGCGCCGAGAAACCGCGCAGCAACGATGGCAGCGGCTGTTCAGTGATGTCGACGAAGGTGAAAGTCTGTTCAGCTTCGGTCACCGAGATCACGCGAGTGGTGCCTTGCGCCGCCGCTTCGCCGCTCAGACGCAGGGCAATTTCGCTACCTTTGCTGTCGAGCAGGCCGAGTTCGACCGGAATCACGAACGGCAGTTTTTCAACTTTGTCCGGGGTTTCCGGGCAGCTCTGGCGGAAGGTCAGGCTGTAGGTTTTCGCGGCGGCGTCGTAAGACTCGCTCACCGCCAGACGCGGTGTGCCGGCCTGGCTGTACCAGCGTTTGAACTGGGTCAGGTCAACGCCGTTGGCATCTTCCATCGCTTTGATGAAGTCGTCGCAGGTTACGGCTTGGCCGTCATGGCGATCAAAGTACAGATCACTGCCCTTACGGAAGCCTTCGGCGCCGAGCAGGGTGTGGATCATGCCGACCACTTCCGAACCCTTTTCGTACACGGTCAGGGTGTAGAAGTTGGAGATTTCGATGAAGCTGTCCGGACGCACGGCGTGAGCCATCGGGCCGGCATCTTCGGCAAACTGGTGGGTTCGCAGATACGCGACGTCCTGAATACGTTTGACCGTGGCCGAGTTCATGTCGGCGGAGAAGCCGGAATCGCGGAATACGGTGAAGCCTTCTTTCAGCGACAACTGGAACCAGTCGCGGCAGGTCACGCGGTTGCCCGACCAGTTGTGGAAGTATTCGTGAGCGACGATCGCTTCAACGCGCTGATGCGCAGCATCGGTCGCGGTTTCGGCGCGAGCGAGCACGGCGCTGGAGTTGAAGATGTTGAGGCCCTTGTTCTCCATCGCGCCCATGTTGAAATCGTTGACGGCGACGATCATGAAGATGTCCAGATCGTACTCGCGACCGTAGACCTCTTCGTCCCAGCGCATCGACTTCTTCAGGCTGTTCATCGCGTGCTGGCACTTGTCGATGTTTTCCGGCTCGACGTAGATGCGCAGCGCGACGGTGCGATCAGTCATGGTGGTGAAGGTGTCTTCAACGCACCACAAATCACCGGCCACCAGCGCGAACAGGTACGCCGGTTTCATGAACGGGTCTTCCCACGTTGCCCAGTGCCGGCCGTCTTCGCCCGGGCCCGAGGCAATCGGGTTGCCGTTGGAGAGCAGCACCGGATAGCTGTGCTGTTCGGCGACCACGGTGGTGGTGAACTTGCTCATCACGTCCGGGCGGTCGAGGTAATAAGTGATTTTGCGGAAACCCTCGGCTTCGCACTGGGTGCAGAACATCGTGCCGGACTTGTACAAGCCTTCCAGTGCGGTGTTGGTTTCCGGGTGGATCTTGACGCTGGTGTCGACCGTGAAGGTTTCGGCGGTCGGCTGCAGGGTCAGATGGTTCTCGGACAATTGATAGTCAGCAGCGCCCAGCTCTTTGTCGGCCAGGGTCACCGAGAGCAGTTCCAGTTGCTGGCCATCGAGCACCAGTGGCGGCAGGCCCGGGCCACGCGCCGGGTTGCGGCGCATGACCAACTGCGCGTGCACCAGGCTGTGATCCTCGAACAACTCGAAGGTCAGGTGTGTTTCGTCAATCAGGTACTCGGGCGCCTGATAGTCCTTGAGGTAAATCATCTTCGGTTGTTCGGTGCGCATGCTGGAGTCCTTATTGATGCACGGCGAGCTGATAAGCCGTGTACTTGCGAATATTGATCACGCCGGTATCGAAGATCAGGTACTGGCCTTTGATGCCCAACAACGTGCCTTCGGCAATCGGGTTCTTGTCCAGGTTGAAGCTGACGATTTTGGCCGGGTATTGCTCGACCGGATAGCGGATTTCGAGAGGTTCTACATCGGCAATTGTCTGAATAGCTTGTAGGCCGAATCGCTCCTGCAAACCCTGTAAGCCTTCGGCGCAGCTTTCAAACAGCTGATCGCGCACCTGCGCCAGATCTACCGTTGCCGCATCGCCCTTGAGCAACGCGCGCCAGTTGGTTTTGTCCGCGACCTGGCTGCGGAACAGATCCTCCACGAAGCCCGACTGCTGCCGCGTCGACACGCGCATGATCGGCAACGCCTGACACGCGCCCTGATCGATCCAGCGCGTTGGCAGTTGCGTCGCACGGGTGATGCCCACCTTGATGCCCGACGAATTGGACAAATACACGACGTGATCGGTCATGCAGAACTGCTCGCCCCACGCTGGATCGCGGCAGGTGCCGGCGTCATAGTGGCAACGCTCCGGGCTCATGATGCACAGGTCGCACTGCGCCAGTTTGGTCATGCACGGATAGCAATAGCCCTGACTGAAACTGGTTTTGGTTTTACGCCCGCAATGGGTGCAGTGGATCGCCCCCAGGTACTCCAGACGCACGGTGGTGCCGATCATGGGATTGACCGGCACCTCGACGTCATCCAGACGAAACGCGTATTGCACGTTCGGCCCGTCGAGGCGCGCCGACATTTTGCTGATTGCACCGCGGCCAATCTCGATCAATGGATAGCATCCGACTTGAACAGGATGTTCGGCACTTCGATCGACTTCGATGCACATTCTTGCGGGCCCATGTAACCGGTGCGCTGATCTTCAGGCAGGTTCTGGATTTCCCAGGCAATCATCGCCTGCAACGACAGCTCGCGCTGCTCGGCGGTGAGCTTGCCACCGTCCGACCATTTGCCGATTTCCACGGCCAGTTTCAGGCTCTCGTAGATGTCCGGGGTGATGTTGTTGATCATGTCGTTAAAAGAGGACATCAGGGTCTCCGTGCTCTTTATCTACAAAAAAATTCAGGCGGCCAGTTTACGGCGGTTATACAAACCACCCAACAAACCGGTGAAGCATCCGATGAGTAACCCGCCGACGTGGGCGGCGTTGGCGATTTCGCCGAAACCGATGACCGAGATCACCCCGGACATGCACACCAGCAACCACACCAGCATCATCACCAACACGCCGCGCGGCAGGCGATAAGCCGGGTTCGGCGCCAGCAGCTGGAAGATCCAGCAATGCCCGAGCAAACCGTACAGCACGCCAGAGAGGCCGCCGAACAGCGTCGGGCCGCTCCAGATGTATTGCGCATAGTTAGAGACCAGGCTGAACAGCAGCGTCAGGCCGATCAAGTTGATGCTGCCCTGCCGCGACTCGATGCGCCGCCCCAGTTCCCAGTACCACATGCCGTTCATGGCCAGGTGCAGGATGCCGAAGTGGATCAGCATCGGCGTGACCAGACGCCACCACTGCCCCGCCGCCAGACTGTCGGCCAACGGCGTGAAATGGATGTACTCGCCGACCACCTGGAAATCAAGGAAGGTCAGCCAGCGCAGGGTTTGCAGGTTTTCACCGAGGTAAGTCAGGCCGCCGACGATCAGGCACAGCAGCAGAATGAAGCCGGTGGCCTTGGCGTATTTCAGTTGTTCGGCGAAGCTCGGGCGTTTGACGGTCGGCGCGACGGGAATGTCCAGTTGCTGATCGGGATCACCTGCCGGGAAGCGTTCGTACAGTGAGCGCACGTCTTCGCTGATTTCCGACGGCGCCCACAACACTTGCTCGCCCGCCTCTTCACTGACGCGATGCGGTACTTGCATGCGTTGCAGCAGTTTGACGAAACCGCTCAGATCCACGCCTAAAGGCAAACGTAATACCGCTACCGAACTCATTGCAGCACCTCCGGCCGCTCAACATCGACCCAGACAAATTTATTTGGATCGAGGAAAGTTTCCTGATCCAGGCGATAAGCAACGAGTTTGCCGTAGAGCACGGCGCTGTAATCCAGACACGCGAGGTTCGGCCGGATCGGCGCCGGTTTGCCGCTGCGCCAGTAGTGGCCGACGAACAGCAACGGCTCGTCGACGCCGTAGCGCAGCAGGGAATTCTTTTCAGTGGAGGTCAGCGGCGTTTGCGCCACCGGTTCCGGCAAGGCATCGGGCTGGAAGACGATGTCGCCGTAGGTTTTCGGGTCGTCTTCCCAGAACTTGGTGCGGAAGAACGAACGCACCAGACCGTCGCCGCTGGTCATGGTCAAACCATCGGGCAGGCGCATGTCGGTGCCACGCAGCAAACGGTCGAACACGGTGCAGGCGAAGCTATCCGGTACGGCCGAGGCCTGGAGGAAATGCTCGTCGATGCAGCCATTAGGGAACAGCGCGCGCAGCGGTTCGATCAGGCCGGCATCCCAGCAGGCATGCACGACGCGGAAACGTCCGGCGTCGACAAACAGCGGCAGCTCATAGAACCAGCGCTGGAAATCGTGCCAGTCGCCGGGATGGCCTTCGAACTGCGTCAGGGTTTCGTGGAGCAACCGCGCATGACGCTTGGTGTGCTCGCGGACGAATTGCTTGCCGCTGCCCGGTGGCGCCGGGGTGCTCCAGCCGAGTGCGTTGAATTCGTGGTTACCCATGATGCACAAGGCCTGCCCGGCCTCGACCATGTCGTGGACGATGTGCAGCGCCTCGCGAATGCGCGGGCCACGATCGATGATGTCGCCGACGAACACGGCCATGCGCGATGGATGCCGCCAGACCCCGCCTTGCTTGTGATAACCGAGTCGGTCAAGCAAGTGTTCGAGGGTCAGGGCGCATCCGTGCACGTCACCAATCAGGTCATAACTGCGCGCGGGATCGAGCATCAGTCGCCTCCACCACCCAACTTGCTGCCCCAGCCGAGCTTGGTGCGGCAGACTTCATAGTAGTTGTGGTCGAGCGGGTGAATCAGGCGCAGCTTCTGCGCTTTCTTGCTGACGGTGATGGTGTCGCCCGGCGCGCAGGTGAAGTGGTTCTGCCCGTCGCAGGAGACTTGCGGGTAAATCTGCATGTTTTTCGACACGACGATTTTCAGCTCACTGTTGCCATCGACCACAATTGGCCGGCTCGACAACATATGGGGGTACATCGGCACGATCACAATGGCATCGAGCTTGGGATGCATGATCGGGCCACCGGCGGACAGCGCGTAAGCTGTGGAACCGGTCGGCGTCGCGACGATCAGGCCGTCAGCCTTCTGGCTGCAAACGAACTGGCCGTCGATGTACAGCTCGAACTCGATCATCCGCGTCGATTTGCCGGGGTGCAGCACCACGTCGTTGAGCGCGTCGCCCTGGCCAATGGCCTCGGCGTGACGGCGCACTTCGGCTTGCAGCAGGAAGCGGTTTTCCACCAGATAGTGGCCGTCGAGCACTTTGGCGACTTCGACTTCCAGTTCATCCGGGCGAATATCGGTGAGGAAGCCGAGGCTGCCACGGTTGATGCCCAGCACCGGAATATTGTGTTTGGCCAGCGCACGCGCGGCGCCGAGCAGGCTGCCGTCACCGCCGACGACGATGACCATGTCGCAGACTTCGCCGAGCATCTTGCGCGACGAGGTTTGCAGGCCGTGGCCCGGCAGCACTTCAGCGATGGTGTCTTCGAGGATCACATGCAGGTGACGATCGAGCAGAAACCGTTTCAGTCGGCGGACGGTATCCAGCACCTGGGAACTGCCCAGGCGACCGATGATGCCGATATTACGAAATTGCTCCATGGGACCTCTGCGGACAATCGAAAACGCGAAAAACAGGATTATGGGCGAAAGCGCCAGATAGACAAAATCCTTTCAGCCTCAAGGGCGCGCTCGTGATTACGGCTATGCTCGCAAGATGATCCTATTTCCCGACCTGCTCCAGTTGCCTCACCAATTGCGCCATCCGGAAGTGCGGGATCTGGCGTGGGTGATCCTCGCCCCGCCGATGCTCGCCACCACGCCGTGGCCGCAGCGCCATCCGCTGGCCGGCAGCGACTGGGTGAATGACCCGCATCGCCTCGAACATTGGCTGCGCCAGCTCGACCGCGACAGCTACGGTTTGCTGCATTGGTTATCGCAGGCGCGCACGCGGCGTCTGGGCCTGTATTACGAGCGGCTGTGGCAATTTGCCGTGGCGCAGGCGCCGGGGATCGAGTTGATTGCCGCCAACCTGCCGATCCGCCGCGAAGGCCATACGCTCGGCGAACTGGACATGCTGCTGCGTGATCGCGACGGCGTGCATCACCTGGAATTGGCGATCAAGCTGTACCTCGGCCCGCAACAGGGCGACGGCCGTGATTCGGCGCAATGGCTGGGGCCGGGTTGTCATGATCGGCTGGATCGCAAACTGGCGCATCTGGCCGGTCATCAACTGCCGATTTCCGCGCGACCGGAAAGCCGTGAAGCCTTGGCGGCGCTGGATATCGAGTCGTTCAGCGCGCAATTGTGGCTGGGCGGTTATCTGCTGTATCCGTGGCCCGGTCAGGCTGAGTCGCCAAGCGGCGCGCACCCGCAGCATCTGCGCGGCAGTTGGTTGCATCAAAAGGATTGGCCAGCGTTCGTCGCGCAACGCCCGGCCGGTCGCTGGCAACCCCTGCCCCGTCACGCGTGGCTGGCGCCGGCACATTACCCGGCGGATCAGACCTGGAGCGAAGTGCATTTGCAGGCGTGGCTGGAGGAGCTGGAACCGATGGCGCCGGCACAATTGCTGGTGCGCCTGACCGAGAATGCGCGGGGCGATTGGGAAGAGGCGGAGCGGTTGTTTCTGGTGTCGGATCTTTGGCCGAATGTCCCGGGGCAGGCCTAAAAGATCGCAGCCTTCGGCAGCTCCTACAGATGTACGCATACCCATGTAGGAGCTGCCGAAGGCTGCGATCTCTTGATTTCAAATGGACAGCCGCACAGCCAAAGCCGCCAACGTCACCAACAACACCGGCACCGTCAACACAATCCCGACCTTGAAGTAATACCCCCAACCAATGTGAATCCCCTTGCGCTCCAGCACATGCAGCCACAGCAACGTGGCCAGACTGCCAATCGGCGTGATCTTCGGCCCCAAGTCGCTGCCGATCACGTTGGCGTAAATCATCGCTTCCTTGATCACCCCACTCGCCTGACTCGCATCGATCGACAGCAAACCGATCAGCACCGTCGGCAAATTATTCATGATCGACGACAACAGTGCCGTCAGCACACCGGTGCCCAGCGCCGCGCCCCACACGCCGTGGCCAGCAAACACATCCAGCCAACCGGCCAGATAGCTTGTCAGCCCGGCATTACGCAAGCCGTAGACCACCAGATACATGCCCAGCGAGAAAATCACGATCTGCCACGGCGCCTCTTTCATCACCTTGCGCGTAGAGATCTTGTGACCGCGCGCGGCGATGCCCAGCAGCAGTGCGGCGCAGACAGCGGAAATCGCGCTGATCGGAATGCCCAACGGCTCAAGGGCGAAACAGCCGATCAACAGAATTGCCAACACCGCCCAACCCGCATAGAACGTGGCTTTGTCGTGGATCGCGGTTTCAGGACGCTCAAGTTGATCGGGGTCGTAGGCCTTGGGAATGTCACGGCGGAAGAACCACAGCAACATGCCCAACGTCGCCGCGACGCTGACGAAGTTGACCGGCACCATCACCGCCGCGTAGCGGTTGAAGCCGATGTGGAAGAAGTCTGCCGAGACGATGTTGACCAGGTTCGACACCACCAGCGGCAGGCTTGCGGTGTCAGCGATAAAGCCTGCGCCCATGACGAAGGCCAGAGTCGCTGCCGGGGAAAAGCGCAGCGCCAGCAGCATGGAAATCACGATTGGCGTGAGGATCAGCGCCGCGCCGTCATTGGCGAACAACGCCGACACCAGCGCGCCGAGCAGCACCATAAAGGCAAACAGCTTGCGCCCACTGCCCCGCCCCCAGCGCGCCACGTGCAACGCAGCCCAATTGAAGAAACCGGCCTCGTCGAGCAGCAGACTGATGATGATCAGCGCAACAAAGGTGCCGGTGGCGTTCCAGATGATCTGCCAGACCAGAGGGATATCGCTCAGATGCACAACGCCAAAGATCAACGCCAGCACGGCGCCGAGCGTCGCACTCCAGCCGACGCCGAGGCCTTTGGGTTGCCAGATGACAAGGGTAATGGTCAGCAGGAAAATCAGTGACGCAGCAAGCATCCGCAACAGCCTTGTTCGAAAGAGGATTTTGGGGGACGACAGGATACCTGTGGTGAGGGGATTTATCCCCGACCGGCTGCGCAGCAGCCGCAAAACCTGCGAACTCGGTTTGACTGAGAAACGCAGGGGGTCGCTTCGCAACCCATCGGGGATAAATCCCCTCACCACAAAGAGTTCACCAAGGTGCTGGATTATTTTTTGTGTTGCTCGACGAACTGTCCGTAAGCATTGATAAAGCTCTGCAGAAAAGGTTTCACCGATTCACTCAACTTCCCCGCCTCATCAAATGCAGTCCCCGCGCCGCCCAGATAAGCCTCAGGCTGCTGCATGCAAGGCACATTGAGAAACACAAACGACTGGCGCAGGTGCTGGTTCGCGCCGAAACCGCCAATGGCCCCCGGCGAAACGCTGATCACCGCGCCCGGCTTGCCGCTCCAGGCGCTCTTGCCATACGGCCGCGAGCCGACGTCGATGGCGTTCTTCAGCGGCGCCGGCACCGAGCGGTTGTACTCCGGCGTAACAAACAGCACCGCGTCGGAAGAACCGACTTTTTGCCGGAAAGTACTGTAGGCTGCCGGCGGTGAATCGCCATCAATGTCTTCGTTATACAGTGGCAGATCGCCAATCTCGACAATGCTCAGTTTCAGGTTCGCCGGTGCCAGTTCCGCCAGCGCCAGGGCGACTTTGCGGTTGATCGATGCTTTACGCAGGCTACCGACTATGACGGCGACGTTATAGACATTGCTCATGGAAGACTCTCGATGTCCGTGGGGGAGCCTGTAGTTATAGATGATCCCGTGACGATTCCACCAGCAGACGAGTGAAAAATCCCGGCTGCTGAATATTTTTTTCGTGCAGGAAAACTTACAGCGCTGGATGGCGGTCTTAAAACCGCAAATCAAGCGTTTTATCTCCAGAGGTTCTAAACAGATGGCAGCAGTACTCGTCGGTCAGTTCCATGCAAGAGATGCGGAAGGCCGCGTTTATTCCGTGCATGAATTCCAGGAATCCAACCCGTCGGCAGACGGTCTCACTGGCTCGGAGCCGATTTACAAACTGGCCATCGGCGATCGCATCAAGAAGATCGACGACCAGACGTTCGAACTGGTTCAGTCGGGTATCACCCTGACCCGCGAGCCTGAGCCAACCGTCGCTTCATAACTCGTCGTTATGAGCAGAAGTCATATGCGCAGAGTTGGGTTAGGATCAGTCACTGACCCCACCTGCTGAACATGGACTTCACGCATGCGTTTACGCCATATCGAAGTGATTCAGGCGCTCTTGCAGACCGGTCACCTGGGCACCGCCGCCGAATGGCTGCAGTTGCCAGTGACCGAGGTCGAAGAGCGTTTGCGCGAAGCCGAGAGTCAGTTGGGGTTCATGCTGTTCGCCAGCGTTCGCGGACGCTTGCAATCGACGCCGGAAGCGCGGGCGCTGCAAGTCGAAATCGCCCACGTCTATGCAGCGCTCGAGCCGGTTCAGCGTCTGGCCAGTAGCCTCAAACAGTACCTCGCCCCTCCCTTGCGCATCATCGGCACCCCGCCGCTCTCCCAACATCTATTACCGCAAAGTCTTGCCGCCCTGCGCCGACGCCTGCCCGATGCACCGTGCAGCCTGCTCAGTGCACCGACCCGCGACATCGTCCGCAGCCTGTTGCTGCGCGAAAGTGATCTAGGCCTGAGCCTGCACGATCCCGAACATTCCGACATTGATTGCCAGCCACTGGCCCACGGCAAACTGCAACTGCTCGCGCCCCACGGTTGGCTGCAGCCGAAGCAGAAATACATTTCTCTACAGGATTTGGCCGGTCAGGCGATGGTCGGCCTCGACGGCCAGGATCCGCTGAGCCCGGCCTTGGAAAACAAACTCGAGGCGTTGCGCCCGGCGCCGAGCATCCAGACTCGCGTGCAAACCCATCAGATGATGCGCAGCATGGTCGAGGCAGGCGAAGGCTTGGCCATCGTCGACCCGTTCACCGCCCTCGGTGCGCGCGCCGGCGGCCTCGATGTCTGCCCACTGTCGCCGGCGGTGCCGATCAGCCTTTACGCGCTGACCTATAAACACTGCGCGCCGTCAGCGGCAATTCAGACCTTGCTGGCGATCGTCACGGAACAAGCCGAGGCGATGTTGTCGAGCTGAGCGGGTTTTCCAGCGGGTTATCAAACAATCGGTACCAGAACAGCGCGACTTCGGCGGTGTTCGGATCAATGCCGCGATAGCGCAGCTCGTCGACACCGCCAATCACATAGCCGCAACGCTCATACAACCGGCAAGCACCGAGGTTGTTGTTTTGCGTTTCGAGCATGATCCCCGGCAGCTTCTTTTTGCGACTCCAGAATTGCGCGACATCCAGCAACGCTTTGGCCACGCCATGCCGCCGGGCCGGCGCGTGCACCGCCAATTCATCGATATGGGCGAAGCCGTTCCAGTTGGTGCTGATGACCAAATGGCCCACCGCCTCGTCATCCAGATACGCCATGAAAATCGCACTGTCCGGCGCATCGCGGAAACTGCTGAATTCTTCGGGGTCGATGCCGTAGCACTTGCGGTACGGCACGATGGGCGTCACCCGCCACTGCTCGACAGGCTGACCAATCACCGCCGCGCCGTACGCCGCCACTTCAAAACTGAAGTCGCTGCCCCAGATATAGGGCGCAAAACCTTCGTCGGCGACACGCACCGACAGGCCTGGGTATTTGGGATTCACGGCCGGTTGCATACTGGGAAAAGTCCTCATTCCTTCACACAATCGACGGTGTATAGCCGCCCATTGCCCTCGTCTTCGTGCTGCAATCCATGCACATCCGCGACAAAACCGGGGAAGCTGCTATCGAACGTGCGAGCAAATTTCAGGTAATCGATGATCGAACGGGTCGATTCGGTAAAGCGTTCGCCGGGCATGATAAGCGGAATTCCCGGGGGATACGGCACCAGCATCACGGCGGCAATCCTTCCTTCCAATTCATCGATCGGCACCGCCTCGACTTCGCCGCGCACCAGATGATCGTAGGCGTGAGCCGGTTTCATGGCGATTTCGGGGAGCACGGTGTACATGCGTTTCAGGTGTTTGGCCGTGGCGTTGCTGCGATAACAGGCGTGCAGCTGATCACAGAGGTCGCGCAGGCCCATGCCGCGATAACGCGCGGTGTCTTCCAACGCTACGCAAGGCAGGCAAGTCTCCAGACGCACGTTGGCGTCGTAACTGCGCTTGAACTCCAGCAGTTCGGTGAGCAGCGTGCTCCATTTACCTTTGGTGATGCCCATGGAGAACAACACCAGAAACGAATACAGGCCGGTTTTTTCGACGACCAATCCGCGCTCCCAGAGGAATTTGCTGACCACCGCCGCCGGAATGCCTTTCTCGCTTAACGCGCCGCCCGCGTTGAGGCCCGGCATCACCAGGGTCACTTTGATCGGGTCGAGCAGCACGTAATCGTCACTGACATCGCCGAAACCGTGCCAGTCGGCATCGGGTTTCAGCAACCAGTCTTCAGTCTGCACGCGGTCAATACCTTCGACGCCCGGCGGCTGCCAGATCGAAAACCACCAGTCATCGGCAGCAATGTGCTGACGCAAATTGGCCAGCGCCCGACGGAAGCTCAGCGCTTCATCAAAAGTTTCCTGCAACAACGAACGTCCGGCCGGGCCTTCCATCATCGCCGACGCAACATCCAGCGAGGCGATGATGCTGTATTGCGGCGAGGTCGAGATGTGCATCATGAACGCTTCGTTGAAACGGTCACGATCCAGCTGCCGTGCACCGCCGTCCTGCACATGAATCATCGAGGCCTGACTGAATGCCGCGAGCAGTTTGTGCGTGGAATGGGTGGTGAACACCAGCGGACTGTCTTCGCTGCGCGAGGTGGCCATGCCGTAACGTCCGGCAAAGAATTCGTGGAACGCCGCGTAGGCATACCAGGCCTCGTCGAAATGCAGGACTTCAACGCTGTTACCGAGTTTTTGCTTGATCAGTTCGGCGTTGTAGCAGAGGCCGTCGTAGGTCGAGTTGGTCACCACCGCCAGTTTGACTTTTGGCACGCGACCCTTGGTCAGCGGGCTCGCATCGATCTTGGCTTGAATCGATTCGCGGCTGAATTCACTCAACGGGATCGGGCCGATGATCCCCAATTCATTGCGCTCCGGGCACAGGTACAACGGGATCGCGCCGGTCATGATGATCGCGTGCAGCACCGACTTGTGGCAGTTGCGGTCGACCAGCACCAGATCATCGCGAGCGACCATCGAGTGCCAGACAATCTTGTTGGCGGTCGAGGTGCCATTGATCACGAAAAAGGTGTGATCAGCGCCGAAATTGCGCGCCGCACGCGCCTCGGCTTCAGCGAGCGGGCCGGTGTGATCGAGCAGTGAGCCGAGTTCCGGCACGGACACCGACAAGTCTGAACGCAGGGTGTTCTCTCCGAAAAACTGATGAAACGCCTGCCCTACCGGACTCTTGTGATAGGCCACGCCCCCGCCATGGCCGGGGGTGTGCCATGAATAATTGGAGTCGGCGGTGTGCTGCACCAGCGCTTTGAAAAACGGCGGCAGCAAACCATCCAGATACTTGCGCGCCGCCCGCGCCACTTGCCGGGCGAGAAACGGCACGGTGTCTTCGAACAGATAGAGAATGCCGCGCAGCTGGTTGAGCTCAGCCATGGCATCGGCCGGGGCGTTTTCCAGGGTGACTTGTTCGCCCAAGGCAAAGATTGGCAGATCCGGGGCGCGCACCCGCGCGAGGCCAATGAGTTCAGCCATGTTCTGCAACAGATGCGAGTTGGTTGAGGCATCCTCGGCGGCAATCAGCATGCACGCGAGGCCATGATGGGTCGACGCGACCAGACGCCCTTCCGTGTAGTCGGTGGCAGAGACGATGCTGAAACCTTCCTGCTCCAGTTCCCGGGCGATGCCACGGATGCGGTCACCGGCGACCGTGTCGGCCTTGATGTCGCGATGGACGATCAACACCGGAAACTTCAAATCTTTGTACATGGGGCTCAGTGTCCTGAGGCGGCAGAAATGAATCTGCCAATGCACTCAGGGTAGAGGGTTGCAGCGAATGTGGCGAGGGTGGCCAGTTGGCTTCATGTCTGTAAAAGCAAAAGATCGCAGCCTTCGGCAGCTCCTACAGGGAATGCATCTCATGTAGGAGCTGCCGAAGGCTGCGATCCTTTGATCTTTTAAACCTGAGCGTCAGCCTCAGCAATCTGTGTCCACATCGCCGGCCCACCCGCCGACTTGGCGATAATCTCCAACCGCACCAGATGCGCCGCCAATTCATCTTCAGTCGCGCGAATAATCCGCGCAGGCTGGCGATCTACCGGCAACCGACGAATCTCGGTCGCCGAGTTGTCCGCGCCCTCGCCCGATCCGTTACCGTCAGAGGCATTACCAGCCAACGACAGGCTGGTCTGGCCGCCGGTCATGGTCAGGTAGACGTCGGCAAGAATCTCCGAGTCGAGCAACGCGCCGTGCAGTTCACGACCGGAGTTGTCGACGCCGTAACGTTTGCACAAGGCGTCGAGGCTGTTGCGCTGTCCCGGGTGACGTTCCCGGGCCATCATCAGGGTGTCGAGGATCGAGCAGTGCTGCGTGATGTCAGCGCGATCCTTCGCGCCCATCAAGGCGAATTCGTTGTTGATGAAGCCAACGTCGAACGCCGCGTTATGGATGATCAGTTGCGCGCCTTTGATGAACTCGAAGAACTCGTCGGCGACTTCATTGAAACGCGGCTTGCCGACGAGGAATTCGTTGGTGATGCCGTGAACGCCAATCGCGCCTTCGTCACTCTCGCGATCCGGTTGCAGATAGACGTGAAAATGCCGGCCCGTCAGGCGCCGACCGATCAGTTCGACACAACCGATTTCGATAATCCGGTGACCATCGGTCACCGGCATGCCGGTGGTTTCGGTATCGAGTACAACGGATCTGGTGGCCATCAGTGCTCAGCTCTCAACGGGTCAATCGTGCAAAAACGCGGATGTTAACACGCTCGGCGGGGTGTTTCAGGCAGACCGTGGCGTCCCATTCGCGAGCAGGCTCGCTCCCACATTGGAATGCATTCCAATTCAAGGAAGGTACAGATCAGATCTGGAATGCATTTTCCTGTGGGAGCGGGCTTGCTCGCGAATGGCAACACCACGGTACAACGGAAGAAATCAGCTCTGCTTGTACCCGCGAACCTCGTCCACACCACGGTTCGCCAACTGGTCAGCCCGCTCGTTACCATGATGGCCAATGTGCCCACGCACCCACTTCCATTTGACGGTGTGGCGGTTGACCTGCTCGTCGAGCTCTTTCCACAAATCAGCGTTTTTCACCGGTTCTTTCGCCGCCGTTTTCCAGCCGCGTTTCTTCCAGTTGGCCATCCACTCGTTGATGCCCTTCATCACGTATTGCGAGTCGGTTACCAGCAACACTTCACACGGACGCTTCAAGGCTTCGAGGCCACGAATGGCGCCGAGCAATTCCATGCGGTTGTTGGTGGTGTTGGCTTCGCCGCCCCACAGTTCCTTTTCAACGCCCTTGCACACCAGCAAGGCGCCCCAGCCGCCCGGGCCGGGATTGCCTTTGCAGGCACCGTCAGTGAACAGTTCTACGGTGTCGACGCTTTCAACGCTTTCGCTCATGCCACTCTATCCAGAAAAATACGTGCCTTGCCGATCACGGATCGACAATGACCAAGGCCGGGACAAACCCGGCCACAATTAAAAGAAGGTTTACGGTTCGACGCGGCGGCGATTGACCTTGGCCATCGGCAGCGGAATCAGCTTGCCCATCGGTTCGCGACGCTCCTGCCGCAACGGCCGCAGGCCCACCACGATCTTGCGCGCGACCAATAAATAGAAGCCGCCGCCCGACAATTGCCAGTCACCGGCCTTGCGTTCCCAGCCGGCCAGACGGCCCTGCCACTTGGCTGACGCGAGCGGCGGACGATAGCACCCGAAGCGGCGTTTCTCCAGCGCGAAGCCCAGCAGGTTGAGCCAGTCGGCGACCCGCGATGGCGAGATGCAGCGCGCCTGACGCAAGGCGTCGTGGGCGAAGACATGACGCAGCCCCCACGTGCTCCACGGGTTGATGCCGATGATCAGCAAATGGCCACCGGGGCGCACGCTGCTCGCCGCTTCACGCAGCAAACCATGGGGCGACAGGCAGAAATCCAGACCGTGCTGCATCACCACCACATCGGCGGCATGCTCGCTCAATGGCCAGGCTTGTTCCTCGCAGACAATCTCGACCCCCGGCAGCGGCGCGCCAAGGCGCACGTTGCGCTGCACTTGCGGCGCCGACGGTGGCGTTTCAGCGGACGGGCCGTAATGCACCAGATAGCCGCCAAAGAACCGGCCGAGCTCGTCTTCGAGCATGCGCCGCTCCTCGTCGAGCAGAAATTGCCCGAGCGGGCCGGACAGCCATTCACGGGCGGCACCGATCAGTGCCAGCCAGTCAGGATCAGCCTGTGCGAACGCTTTATCACTCATCGCATTCTCCAAAGCGCCAGGAACTACTAAGATGCGCCAATGTTTCCCGCTTGGCGAATTCCGACGATGATACAGATCAGTGCCCTGCCCGCGTTCACCGATAACTACATCTGGTTGTTACAAGATCACCGCAGCCAACGTTGCGCCGTGGTCGACCCGGGTGATGCCGCGCCCGTCGAGGCATGGCTTGATGCACATCCGGACTGGGTCTTGAGCGATATTTTGATCACTCACCATCACCATGACCATGTTGGCGGCGTCGAACGCCTGAAACACATCAGCGGCGCCACTGTTTATGGCCCGGCCAGCGAAAATATCCCGGCGCGCGACGTGGCGCTGAAGGACAGCGACACCGCCAGCGTGCTCGGCTGGGAGTTTGATGTCTATGCGGTGCCCGGTCACACCTTGGGACACATTGCTTATTATCACCACGGTCTGCTGTTCTGCGGCGACACTCTGTTTGCCGCGGGTTGCGGTCGCCTGTTCGAGGGTACGCCCGATCAGATGCACCACTCGCTCAGCCGTCTCGCCGCACTGCCCGAAGACACCCTCGTCTATTGCACCCACGAATACACCCTGAGCAATCTCAAATTCGCCGCAGCGGTCGAACCGACCAATGCCGATATTGCCGCCCGTCTGGAAAAAGTTACCCAACAACGGCAAAACGGCGTGATGACCCTGCCGTCTACTTTGGCATTGGAAAAGCTCACAAATCCGTTTTTACGCACCGGTGAAACATTAGTTAAACAAAAAGTGGACGAACGGGCAGGCGCTCAAAACCGGGCGCCGAGTGAGGTTTTTGCGGCTCTGCGGGCTTGGAAAGATAAGTTCTAAGCAGTGGTCTGCTTGGTACAAAAATTCTCAATGGTTGACCGCAGGGGGTGCGCTTTCTAGAATCGCCCGACATTTTTGCCCGGAACTTACTTCCAGCCAATGTCGTCATCCATACGTAAGTCCGTCAATTCAGACGCATTGACCCGCCTGGCGCAAGCCATCGCGGTGGCTGTGTCCGCCACGCTGGCGGGCTGTTCAAGCCATGCTCCGCAGACTGAAGCGACCCATACGCCGAACATTGCTGCGCGAGCCAAGCAGAAGCCGATCTGGCTCAGCGAAAAGCCCACTCCACAGATTCCTCAGGACGTCTGGGAGCGCATGCGCGAGGGCTTCCAGTTGCAGGAAGGCCTGGGCGTGAACCCGCGCATCGAGCAACAGCGCCTGTGGTTCGCCAGCAATCCTTCATTCCTTGAGAACGCCGGCGATCGCGGCAGTCTCTACATTCATTACATCGTCGAACGCCTCGAAGAACGCAACATGCCGCTGGAACTGGCGCTGCTGCCAGTGATTGAAAGTGCCTACAACCCGATGGCCTACTCCCGTGCCGATGCGGTTGGCCTGTGGCAATTCATTCCGTCCACCGGGCGTTACTTCAACCTGCGCCAGACCCGCTTCTACGATGGTCGTCGCGACATCACCGCCTCGACCACCGCCGCACTCGATTACCTGACCCGTTTGCACGACATGTTCAACGGTGACTGGCTGCTCGCGCTCGCCGCGTATAACGCTGGCGAAGGCACGGTCAGCCGCGCCATCGAACGTAACGAGAAACTCGGTTTGCCAACCGACTACTGGAACCTGCCGCTGCCGTCGGAAACCCAGGCCTACGTGCCGAAGTTGCTGGCGCTGTCGCAAGTGGTGCAGTCGCCGGAAGCGTACGGGGTGAACCTCAACCCGATCGCCAACGAACCGTACTTCCAGGTCGTCGAAATCAATCAGCGCATGGACCTGTCCAAAGTCGCTGAAGTGGCCAACATCGACGAAGACGAACTGTTCCAGCTCAATCCAGCCTACAAACAGCGCATCACCGTCGACGGCCCTCAGCATTTGCTGGTGCCAACGTCCAAGGCGCAATTGCTGACCACCAGCCTGCAGACCATGTCGCCGGACGAGTTGATCAGCAAACGCTCCTTGAAACCGGTGTTTGAAGGCGCTGATCCGACGGAAGTGGCGAAGCTGAAACGCGCCTACCGCGTCAAGCGTGGCGACAACCTCGGCTCCATCGCCAAGGCCAACAAGGTTGAAGTGAAGGATCTGCAACGCTGGAACAAGCTGACCGGCAAAAACCTCAAGGTTGGTCAGACTCTGGTGATGCGCGACACGAGCAAACCAACCAAGAGCCGCAGCTCGGGCCGGGTCAACACGGTGATTGCGGCCAACAGCAAGAGCAAAAAAGGCGATAGCAAGCAGCAGACTCAGTACAAGGTTAAGCGCGGCGACACGCTGTACGTGGTGGCCAAGCGTTTCAATGTTGAGATGCAGCATCTCAAGCGCTGGAATCCGGGTGCGAGCAAGGCTTTGAAGCCGGGGCAGATGCTCACCGTTTATCAGCCGCACTGATAGAAGAGCCCCTGAAATTTTGGGGGGCTTTTTTTTGGCCAACTATTTGCCGAACAGCTCACTGTGGCGAGGGGATTTATCCCCGATGGACTGCGCAGCAGTCCCTTCTTTTAATTCGAAGAGCGCGGGCCGCTGCGCGCCCCATCGGGGATAAAT
>NZ_JASCPK010000115.1:0-19633 GCF_029959385.1 Pseudomonas sp. PS01303 | reverse complement strand
CGATAACGTTCGTTCAGTCAAAGAAGATGTCGACTGATACGACGCTATCGCGAGCAGGCTCACTCCTACAGTTGTTTTAGGTCAGGCAAAAATTATTTGGTAGAAGACACTCGCCAAACCTTGTTGCCCACATCATCCGCCACCAGCAAGCCACCTTGCTGATCGATCACCACGCCCACCGGGCGACCCAGCGCGTTCTCATCTTTGTCGAGAAAACCGGTCAACACATCCACCGGTGTCCCACTCGGTTTGCCGCCGGTAAATGGCACGAAAATCACTTTATAACCACTGTGCGGTTTGCGGTTCCACGAGCCGTGCTGGCCGATGAAAGCGCCTTCCTTGAATTGCGCCGGCAAGGTGTTGCCTTCGGCGAAGGTCAGGCCCAAAGACGCCGTGTGCGGGCCAACCGCGTAATCCGGGGCGATGGCTTTGGCCACCAGATCCAGATTCTGCGGATTCACCCGCACATCGACATGCTGGCCGTAATAACTGAACGGCCAGCCATAGAAACCGCCGTCCTTCACCGAGGTGATGTAGTCCGGCACCAGATCGCTGCCAATCTCGTCACGCTCATTCACCGCCGTCCACAGCGCGCCGCTGGTAGGTTCCCACGCCAAGCCATTGGGATTGCGGATGCCCGAGGCGAAGATCCGGTGATTGCCGGTCGCGCGATCCACTTCCCAGATCGCCGCGCGGCCTTCTTCTTTATCCAGACCATTTTCGCCGACGTTGCTGTTCGAGCCGACGGTGACGTACAGCTTGCTGCCGTCCTTGCTGGCAATAACATTTTTCGTCCAGTGATGGTTGAGCGTGCCGCCCGGCAAGTCAGTCACTTTGATCGGCTGCGTTTTGATCTCGGTCGCGCCGGGTTCGTAGTTAAAGCGCAACAGGCGATCGGTGTCCGCAACATAGAGGTCATTGCCAACCAGCGTCATGCCAAACGGCGAATTGAGGTTCTGCAAAAACACCGTGCGCGTTTCGGCGACGCCATCGTGGTCAGCGTCGCGCAGCAAAGTGATGCGATTGGGGCTCGGTACGCCGGCGCCGGCCTTGCCCATGACTTTCTTCATCACCCAGCCTTTAATGCCTTTGCTGTCGTCCGGTTTCGGCGGGGCGTTGGTTTCCGCCACCAGCACATCACCGTTGGGCAGCACGTACATCCAGCGCGGATGATCGAGGCCTTCGGCAAACGCTGCGACTTGCGTACCGGCCGCCGCTGTCGGTTTGCCACCTTCGGGCCAGCCAATCGCCGGGGCGATGTTCACGGTGGGGATCAGGGTTTTGTTCGGTTCGGGCAGTTTCGGCGAAGGGCCGGTGCCGTCGGAGACTTGCAGGCTGGAGGTTTCACCACACGCGGCGAGCCCTCCGGCCAGAGCGATGACAAAAACGAGTTGGGGCTTGCGCATGACTGATCTTCCCTATGAATGCGTTATTAATCATAGAGGAGGGCGCAAGCCCGATGGTTCAACCTCAGCCGCGAGCCTCTTTGAACAGCACGGCGATGCCGGGGTGATAGTTGCCGGCCTCGCTGCGCAATTTTCGGTAGGCGTAGGGGAAATACCAGGCGACCGCGCAGGTATGTTCCTTTTGCAAGTCGTCGACCATGTCCTGCAGTTCTTCGGGACTGGCACTCTGCTGGGCTTTTTGCGGGGCGACGAACAGGCAGCCGAGCTTGAGATCGCTGGCGAAGCTGATGCGTTTGGCGTCGCTGGTGATGTCGAGAAGTGCTTGCGTGAGGTTGAGGTTGTTCACTCGCGGCCAGCGCTGCGTGGCCTGAAGGTAAGCGCGGTCTTCTGGCCCTGCGATGAACAGATCGGCGCGGGCATTGCGCTCGCCGTCTTCGTTTTGCTTGCGCGTGGCGGTGTCGTTGAGGGTGACCAGTTCGGCCATCCAGGCCGCCGCGGTCAGCACGCCGAGATTGGCTTTCTCGTCATGCCAGTACGGCGTGTCGCTGTCGCCGCGCACGGCGTTGTAACGGTCGATACAGTCAAACCAGCGTTCAAGCATCGGGCGCAGGAATTCCAGGCGCGGGTTGCTGATGATCATGCCTTGCATCGTCATCATCCTTATTCTTGTGAGTTGCTTTTATGGAAAAGCATGGCTCTTTGATATCATTTGTAACAGCCTTGCACAAGATTGCCGGCCGATAATTGATCAACGGCAGATAATCGTCCGTCAGCCCCCTCTTTAATTGACGCTCCACCCCCAACCCTCTAACCTTCGCGGCTTGTTTCAGGTGCTCTGTGACCCGCGTCGACAGAGTGAAACAGGGAAGCCGGTGAGGGTTGTCTTCAAGCGAAGAATGATCACGATCCCGGCGCTGCCCCCGCAACGGTAAATGAGTAAAAGCTGCGCCATGAGCCACTGCCTCGACAGAAGCGGGAAGGCGCGCAGCCAGGCCAATGCCGCTCATGAGCCCGGAGACCGGCCTGATCCATCCAGCGGCATCACGGTGGGCGATGCCAGGCTTTTTGCCGTCTATTCTTGTGCCTGCCCGCCGTTATCCAGCCTCAACGGAGAGCTCCCCCATGACTGATTCCCCCGAGCGCGACGAACGCCATCTGGCGCGTATGCAGCGCAAAAAAGCCGTGATCGACGAACGCATCGCCAATTCGCCCGACGAGTGCGGCCTGGTGCTGGTGCTCACCGGCAATGGCAAAGGCAAAAGCAGCTCGGCGTTCGGCATGCTCGCCCGCGCCATGGGCCACGGCATGCAGTGCGGCGTGGTGCAGTTCATCAAGGGCCGCAACAGTACCGGTGAAGAGTTGTTTTTCCGCCGCTTCCCCGAGCAAGTGCGCTTCCATGTGATGGGTGAGGGCTTCACCTGGGAAACCCAGGATCGCCAGCGCGACATCGCCGCCGCCGAAGCTGCGTGGGCCGTGTCCCGCGAACTGCTGCGCGATCCGTCGATCGGTCTCGTAGTGCTTGATGAACTGAACATCGCCCTCAAACACGGCTACCTCGATCTCGATCAGGTGCTCAGCGATTTGCAGGCACGTCCGCCGATGCAGCACGTGATCGTCACCGGTCGTGCGGCCAAGCCGGAAATGATCGAAATGGGCGACACGGTCACCGAAATGGGCATGCTCAAACACGCCTTCCAGGCCGGCATCAAAGCGCAGAAAGGCGTCGAACTTTGAATCAACCACGTCACTGCCCGGCGGTACTCATCGCCGCGCCGGCCTCCGGTCAGGGCAAGACCACCGTCACCGCCGCGCTCGCCCGTTTGCATCGCAATCAGGGGCGCAAGGTGCGCGTGTTCAAATGCGGCCCGGACTTTCTCGACCCGATGATCCTCGAACGCGCCAGCGGTGCGCCGGTGTATCAACTGGACATGTGGATGGTCGGCGAGCAGGAAAGTCGTCGGCTGTTGTGGGAAGCCGCCGCCGAGGCGGATCTGATTTTGATCGAAGGCGTGATGGGGCTGTTCGACGGTACGCCCTCCAGCGCCGATCTGGCGCGGCACTTCGGTGTGCCGGTGCTCGGCGTGATCGACGGCACAGCGATGGCGCAGACCTTTGGTGCGTTGGCGCTGGGCTTGGCCAAGTATCAGCCGGATCTGCCGTTTGCTGGCGTGCTGGCCAACCGCGTCGGCACCTTGCGCCATGCGCAGTTGCTCGAAGGCAGTCTCACTGAAGGTTTGCGTTGGTACGGCGCGTTGTCGCGCGAGACCGGTATCGAACTGCCGAGCCGGCATCTTGGTCTGGTGCAGGCCAGCGAATTGAATGACCTCGATGTGCGTCTCGACGCCGCCGCCGAAGCGCTCGCCAGCAGTTGCGAGGTAGCGCTGCCACCGGCCGTGGAATTTGCCGCGCCTGATGTAATTGCTGTCGAGCCGTTGCTGAAAAATGTGCGCATTGCTGTCGCCCGTGATGAGGCGTTTGCCTTCACTTATGGCGCGAGTCTGGATCTGTTGCGCGCGATGGGCGCCGAGTTGAGTTTCTTCTCGCCGATCCGCGATACGCAATTGCCTGAGGCGGCCAGTCTGTATTTGCCCGGTGGTTATCCGGAATTGCATCACGTCGCGCTGTCGCAGAACACCGCGATGGTTGCAGCGATCCGTGCGCATCATGCGGCGGGGAAACCGTTGCTCGCTGAGTGTGGCGGGATGTTGTACTTGCTCGATTCGTTGACTGACGTTGAAGGCACTCGCGCTGAGCTGGTCGGGTTGCTCAAGGGCGATGCGGTGATGCAAAAGCGTCTGGCCGCGTTGGCGTTGCAAGCGGTGGATCTGCCGGAAGGGGCGTTGCGTGGGCACACGTATCATCACTCGTTGACCACGACTGAGCTGACGCCGATTGCCCGGGGGTTGAGCCCGAATGGTGGGCGTGGGGCTGAGGCGGTTTATCGTGAGGGGCGGATGACGGCTTCCTATGTACACTTTTATTTTCCATCGAATCCGACTGCGATTGCCGCATTGTTTGCGCCGACCCTTGAGGACGCTATCGCGAGCAGGCTCACTCCTACAGCGGGCGATGGTGTGCCTGACGAAACGCAATCCCCTGTAGGAGCGAGCCTGCTCGCGAAGGGGCCATGACAGACAACGCATTTTCAGAGGCGGAACGCGCAGCCGTCTATAAAGCCATCGCCGAACGCCGCGACATGCGCCATTTCACCGGCGGCAGCGTCGAACCGGATCTGCTACGCCGACTTCTGGAAGCCGCCCACCAGGCCCCAAGCGTCGGCCTGATGCAGCCCTGGCGCTTCATCCGCATCAGCGACCGAACCCTGCGCAGCCAAATCCAGCACCTCGTCGAAGAAGAACGCATCCGCACCGCCGAAGCCCTCGGCGAGCGCAGCGACGAGTTCATGAAGCTCAAAGTCGAAGGCATCAACGACTGCGCCGAAGTGTTGGTCGCGGCGCTGATGGATGATCGCGAAAAACACATCTTCGGTCGCCGCACGCTGCCGGAAATGGACATGGCTTCGTTGTCCTGCGCGATTCAGAATCTGTGGCTGGCCTCGCGCGCCGAGGGTTTGGGCATGGGCTGGGTCTCGCTGTTCGAACCGCAAGCGCTGGCGGAGTTGTTGAAACTGCCGGCAGGCGCCAAGCCGCTGGCGGTTTTGTGTCTGGGCCCGGTCAAGGAATTCTATCCGGCGCCGATGCTGGTACTCGAAGGGTGGGCGCAGGCGCGGCCGCTCAATGAGTTGCTGTATGAAAATTATTGGGGAGTGAGTCAATGAGTGTGGCGTTGTTGAGTGTCGCCGCGGTTGCGCTGGATGCGCTGCTCGGTGAACCGAAACGCTGGCATCCGCTGGTGGCGTTCGGCAATTTCGCCGGGCGCATCGAGCAACGTTTCAACGGTGAAGGGCGCGGCTGGCGCAGTCATGGCGTCACCGCGTGGGTGATCGCCGTGCTGCCGCTGACGCTGCTGGCGACGGCGTTTTCCTGGGCGCCTTATGTCGGTTGGATCGTCGAGATTCTCGCGCTGTATTGCGCCCTCGGCATGCGCAGCCTCGGTGAACATGTCGCGCCGGTCGCTGCGGCGTTGCGCGCGGATGATCTGGACGAGGCGCGCAAGCGTGTCGGTTATCTGGTCAGCCGGCAGACCGATGAACTCGACAGCACTGCGGTCGCCCGCGCCGCCACTGAGTCGGTGCTGGAAAACGGCAGCGACGCGGTGTTCGCCGCGCTGTTCTGGTTTGTCGTGGCCGGTGCGCCCGGCGTGGTGCTCTATCGCTTGAGCAACACGCTCGACGCGATGTGGGGTTATCGCAACGAACGTTTCGAACGTTTCGGCTGGGCGGCGGCAAAAATCGACGACGTGTTGAACTACATTCCTGCGCGTCTGGTGGCATTGACCTACGCAGTGCTCGGCAATACCCGACTCGCCTTGAAGTGCTGGCGCACACAGGCGCCGAAGTGGGATAGCCCCAACGCCGGCCCGGTAATGGCCGCAGGCGCAGGTGCGCTCGGTGTGGAACTGGGCGGCCCGGCGATTTACCACGGCGAACTGCACGAGCGTCCGCAACTGGGCGAAGGCGCTCCAGCCGATGCCGATTCCATCGACCGTGGCTGGCAATTGGTGCAGCGCGGGGTATGGTTATGGTTGCTGATTCTCTGCGTGGGGGCTGAATTCTATGCTTGAGCACGGTGGCCGGCTGCGCAAGGCTGCACTCGATTACGGTATCGCCGAAGCCGACTGGCTCGACCTGTCCAGCGGACTCGCGCCGTGGCCATTTCCGATCCCGGAAATCCCCTTGCGTGCCTGGGCCCGTTTGCCGGAAACCGATGACGGTCTGGAACAAGCGGCGTGCGATTACTACGGAGCAAACCAGGTACTGCCGGTGGCCGGTTCGCAGATGGCCATCCAGCTGCTGCCGCGTTTGCGTCGCGCCGGCAAGGTCGGCGTGCTGTCGCCGTGCTATGCCGAACACGCTGAAGCCTGGCGCCGCAACGGTTACATCGTGCGCGAAGTGCAGGAGCAGGAAGTCGAGTTCTATCTGGACAACCTCGACGTGCTGGTGGTGGTCAACCCGAACAATCCAACCGGCCTGAGCCTGACTCCGGCGAAGTTGCTCGACTGGCATGCGCGACTGGCGCAGCGCGGCGGCTGGCTGGTGGTCGATGAAGCGTTCATGGACAACACGCCGCAGTTGAGCCTGGCGGCGCACGCGCATCAGGTCGGACTGATCGTGTTGCGTTCGTTCGGCAAGTTTTTCGGCTTGGCCGGTGTGCGTTTGGGCTTCGTATTGGCTGAGCGCAAATTGCTCCGTTTGCTTGCCGAACAGGTTGGGCCGTGGGTCGTCAGCGGGCCGACGCGGGTGCTCGGTCAAGCCTGTCTGCAAGACACTGAAAATCACACACGCCAGCGCATTCGCAGCGATGAAGCGAGCGAACGGCTGGCGACGCTGCTTGAACGCTACGGCTTCAAACCGCAGGGCGGCTGCGCGTTGTTTCAGTGGCTGATCACTGATCAAGCGCAAGCGTTATACGAATTCATGGCCCGACGCGGCATTCTTCTGCGCCTCTTCACGCACAACAGCAGCCTGCGTTTCGGCTTGCCTGCGGACGCGGCCGAAGAAGCCCGTCTCGAACAGGCTTTCATCGCTTTTACCAAGGACAAACCATGACCACCCTGATGGTGCAGGGCACCACTTCCGACGCCGGTAAAAGCACGCTGGTGACGGCGCTGTGCCGCTGGGCGACGCGTCAAGGCGTCGCGGTTGTGCCGTTCAAACCGCAGAACATGGCGCTCAACAGCGCCGTGACGGCGGACGGTGGCGAGATCGGTCGTGCGCAAGCGGTGCAGGCGCAAGCGGCGTTCCTCGAACCGCACACCGACATGAACCCGGTGCTGCTCAAACCGAACAGCGACACCGGCGCGCAAGTGATCATTCATGGTCGCGCGGTGACGTCGATGAACGCGGTGGCCTATCACGACTACAAAGCCATTGCGATGAAAGCGGTTTTGGCTTCTCACGAGCGACTCAGCGCCGCGTATCCGCTAGTGATGGTTGAGGGCGCGGGCTCGCCGGCCGAGATCAATCTGCGTGCTGGTGACATCGCCAACATGGGTTTCGCCGAAGCGGTGGATTGCCCGGTGCTGCTGATTGCCGACATCAATCGTGGCGGGGTTTTCGCCCATCTGGTCGGCACGCTGGAGTTGCTCTCGCCGAGCGAACAGGCGCGGGTCAAAGGCTTCATCATCAACCGTTTTCGCGGCGACATCGCCTTGCTGCAACCGGGCCTTGATTGGCTGGAGGAGCGCACCGGCAAACCGGTGGTGGGCGTGTTGCCGTACGTGATGGATCTGCATCTGGAAGCCGAGGACGGCATCGATCAGCGCCAGACCGACAAGGCCGAACAAGTGCTGAAAGTGCTGGTGCCGGTGCTGCCGCGCATCAGCAACCACACCGATTTTGATCCGCTGCGTCTGCACCCGCAGGTCGATCTGCAATTTGTCGGGCCGGGGCAGGCGATTCCTGCGGCCGATCTGATCATCCTGCCGGGCTCGAAAAGCGTGCGCAGCGATCTGGCGTATTTGCGCGCCAATGGCTGGGACACGGCGATCAGTCGGCATTTGCGTTACGGCGGCAAAGTGCTGGGGATTTGTGGTGGTCTGCAGATGCTCGGTGAACAGGTGCATGATCCGCTCGGCTTGGAAGGCGCGCCCGGTTCGAGTGCGGGTCTAAGTTTGCTGGCGTTTGCAACGACGCTTGAAGCCGAGAAGCAATTGCGCAATGTGCGTGGGCGTTTGGCGTTGGAAGATGCCGAAGTCAGTGGTTATGAAATTCATGCTGGGGTGACGACCGGGGCGGCGCTGGAGAATGCCGCGGTGCATCTGGATGATGGTCGTTGCGACGGTGCGCAGAGCGTTGATGGGCAGGTGTTTGGCACGTATCTGCATGGCTTGTTCGAATCACCGGCGGCGAGTGCGGCGTTGCTGCGTTGGGCCGGGTTGAGCGATGTGCAGGAAGTGGATTATCACGGCTTGCGCGAGCGCGATATCGAGCGCTTGGCGGATTTGGTCGAGAAGCATTTGGATACCAATCTGTTGCGTCAGCTCTGTGGGATTTGAGGTGGGTTCAATGGCCTCATCGCGAGCAGGCTCACTCCTACAGTTGACCGCGTTCCCTTGTAGGAGTGAGCCTGCTCGCGAAAGCGTCAGCCGCCCCAACACATAAAATTCAGGATGCCTCCATGCTCCAACTAATCCTCGGCGGCGCCCGCTCCGGCAAAAGCCGTCTGGCGGAAAAACTCGCCACCGACAGCAACCTCTCGGTCACCTACATCGCCACCAGCCAACCGCTCGATGGCGAAATGAGCGACCGCGTTGCCCACCACCGCGCCCGCCGTCCAGCCGAATGGGCGCTCATCGAGGAGCCCCTGGAACTGGCCCGCGTCCTGCGCGAATCCGCCCGCGCCGAGCGATGCCTTCTGGTCGATTGCCTGACCCTGTGGCTGACCAATCTGCTGATGCTCGACGACGCCGAACGCCTCGTCGCCGAACGCGAAGCCTTGCTCAACTGCCTGGCCACGCTGCCGGGGGAAATCATTTTTGTCAGCAACGAGACCGGAATGGGTGTCGTGCCGCTGGGCGAATTGACTCGCCGCTACGTCGATGAAGCCGGTTGGCTGCATCAAGCTCTGGCTGAGCGCTGTCAGCGTGTTGTCCTGACCGTCGCCGGCCTGCCCCTGACTCTGAAAGGATCTGCGCTATGACCCACACCTGGTGGCTGAACCCGTGTAAACCGGTGAACGCCGATATCGTTGAGCAAGCCGCCGCGCGCCAACAGCAACTGACCAAACCGGCCGGTTCGCTGGGGCAACTGGAAGCGGTGGCGGTGCAACTCGCCGGTCTGCAAGGCCAGGTCAAACCGACGCTGAAAGAGATCTGGATCGCGATTTTTGCCGGCGACCACGGCGTGGTCGCTGAAGGGGTTTCGGCGTTCCCGCAGGAAGTCACCGGGCAGATGCTGCTCAACTTCGTCAGCGGCGGCGCGGCGATCAGCGTGCTGGCGCGTCAGCTCGGCGCGCAGCTGGAAGTGGTCGATCTGGGCACCGTTAATCCCGCGCTGAACCTGGCGGGTGTGCGTCACTTGAATATCGGCCCGGGCACGGCAAATTTCGTTCAGGGCGCGGCGATGACCCAAGCCCAAGGCGAACTGGCGTTGCAGGCCGGTCGTGACAGTGTGCTGCGAGCGCAAGCGGCTGGCGCGCAGTTGTTTATCGGTGGCGAAATGGGCATCGGCAACACCACGGCCGCCAGTGCGCTGGCCTGTGCTTTGCTCGATTGCCCGGTGGTGCATCTGACGGGCCCCGGCACCGGGCTGAATGCCGAAGGTGTCAGCCATAAAGCCCAAGTCATCGAGCGCGCACTGGCGTTGCACGCGGCCCAGCGCGGAGATGCGTTGCAGACGCTGTTCAATCTTGGCGGTTTCGAAATCGCGGCGCTGGTCGGTGCGTATCTGGCGTGCGCGCAGGAAGGCGTTGCGGTGCTGGTCGACGGCTTTATCTGCACGGTCGCGGCGCTGGTCGCGGTACGCCTGAATCCGGCTTGCCGCGAGTGGCTGCTGTTCGGTCATCGCGGCGCCGAGCCGGGCCATCGTCATGTGCTGGAAACCCTCGGCGCCGAGCCATTGCTGGAACTCGGTCTGCGTCTGGGCGAAGGCAGCGGCGCGGCGCTGGCGGTGCCCCTGTTGCGTCTGGCCTGCGACCTGCACGGGCAGATGGCGACGTTCGCCGAAGCGGCGGTGGCGGATCGCCCGGCATGACCTTGCGCCTTGATCTGCTGCGTCACGGTGAAACCGAATTGGGTGGTGGCTTGCGCGGCAGTCTTGATGACGCGCTGACCGAAAAAGGCTGGACGCAGATGCGTGCGGCGGTGATCGAGGGCGGGCCTTGGGATCGTTTGGTCAGCTCGCCGTTGCAGCGTTGCGCGCGGTTTGCCGCTGAGTTGGGTGAGCAGTTGAATCTGCCGGTGCAACTCGATAAGGATCTGCAGGAGCTGCATTTCGGCGCGTGGGAAGGGCAGAGCGCGGCGGCGTTGATGGAGACGGATGCTGACGCGTTGGGCCTGTTTTGGGCCGATCCCTATTCATTCACGCCACCACAGGGTGAACCGGTCAGCGACTTTTCCACGCGAGTGTTGGCAGCAGTGGCTCGGCTGCATACCGCACATGTTGGTGAGCGGATTTTGCTGATCAGCCACGGTGGCGTCATGCGTTTATTGCTGGCGCACGCGCGAGGTTTGCCGCGTGAGCAATTGCTCAATGTTGAAGTGGGGCATGGCGCGCTGTTTGCGCTGACGGTCGAGGCCGACGGTTTACTCAAGGAAGGTCACTGACATGCTGCCGCTGTGGATCGCCCTGCAATTTCTCAGCAGTCTGCCGATTCGTCTGCCGGGGATGCCTGAGCCGGAACAGCTTGGGCGTTCGCTGCTGTTTTATCCGCTGGTGGGATTGTTGTTTGGTGTGATCCTGTGGGCGCTGAATCTGGCATCGGCGGGGGCGCCGTTGTTGCTGCATGCGGCGTTGCTGCTGACGGTGTGGGTGTTGCTCAGTGGTGCGCTGCATCTTGATGGTCTGGCCGATAGCGCGGATGCCTGGCTCGGTGGGTTTGGTGATCGCGAGCGCACGCTGACGATCATGAAAGATCCGCGCAGCGGGCCGATTGCCGTGGTCACGCTGGTGCTGGTGTTGCTGCTCAAGTTTGCCGCGTTGCTGGCGTTGATCGAGCAAGGGCAAGGGCTGGTGTTGATCATCGTGCCGGTGCTTGGGCGGGCGGCGTTGTTGGCGTTGTTTTTGACCACGCCGTATGTGCGTGCGGGTGGGTTGGGGCAGGCATTGGCAGATCATTTGCCGCGTCGGGCAGGTTGGTGGGTGCTGGGCGTCAGTGCGCTGGGTTGCTTGTTGATTGCCGGGATTAGCGCCGTCGTTGCGGTGGTGATTTCTGTCGCGGTGTTTGGCTGGCTGCGGCGAATGATGATGCGGCGGTTGGGCGGGACGACGGGCGATACGGCGGGGGCGTTGTTGGAGTTGTTGGAGGTGGGGGTGTTGGTTGGATTGGCGTTGGCCTGATAGATTTTTATCGTTCATGCCGACCCCATCGCGAGCAGGCTCACTCCTACAGGGGAGCGCGGTCAACTGTAGGAGTGAGCCTGCTCGCGATAGCAATTTTCCAGGCACCACAAATGTTCAGGGTAAACTCATCTGTAACTTGATTTAACACAGTCGCGGGTATATACACGCATCATGCTTACCTCTCAGTGTTTATGCACCAACCTGCGTCGCGCCGCGCGTGGCGTCAGCAGGCATTACGACGGCGCTCTCGACGGCTTCGGGATCAACGTTGCGCAGTATTCTTTGCTGTGTAACCTGCAACGTCTCGATCAACCGAGCATCTCGGAACTCGCCGAAGCCATGGGGCTGGATCGCAGCACCCTCGGGCGCAATCTGCGCGTGCTCGAAGGTGAAGGCCTGGTGGCGCTGGCCGAGGGCGAAGACATGCGTAACCGCATCGTCCGGCTCACGGAAATCGGTGCGCAACGTCTGGCAGATGCACTGCCGGCCTGGGAGGCGGCGCAGCAGCGATTGATCGATCGACTGGGTGCCGAGAAGCGTGAAACCTTGCTCAAATTGCTGGATGAACTGGCGTAACGGCCGGTTTTTCCGATCTCAAGCGGGTATATACCCGCGACTGGAGAATAATAATGACATCGATGTGGCGTACGTGCGGTTGGGTGTTGGTCGGCAGTGCGCTGATTCTTGCGTTGTCATTGGGCGTGCGCCACGGCTTCGGTCTGTTTCTGTCGCCGATGAGCGCGCAGTTCGGCTGGGGCCGCGAGGTGTTCGCCTTCGCCATCGCTTTGCAGAACCTGATCTGGGGTTTGGCGCAGCCATTCACCGGCGCGCTGGCTGACCGTTTCGGCGCGGCGAAAGTGGTGCTGGTCGGCGGCGTGCTCTACGCCGTGGGCCTGATCTGCATGGGCTTGTCGGATTCGGCGGTGACGCTGTCGCTGAGTGCTGGTTTGCTGATTGGCATCGGCCTGTCCGGCACTTCATTCTCGGTCATCCTTGGCGTCGTCGGTCGTGCAGTGCCGCCGGAGAAACGCAGCATGGGCATGGGCATCGCCAGTGCTGCCGGTTCGTTCGGCCAGTTCGCGATGTTGCCCGGTACCCTCGGCCTGATCGGCTGGCTCGGTTGGTCGGCGGCGCTGCTGGTGTTGGGCCTGCTGGTGGCGCTGATTGTGCCGCTGGTGAGCATGCTCAAGGACAAACCGCTGCCGGTGCTCGGTCATGAGCAAACGCTGTCCGAAGCCTTGCGTGAAGCCTGTTCGCATTCGGGTTTCTGGCTGTTGGCGTTTGGCTTTTTCGTGTGTGGCTTTCAGGTGGTGTTTATCGGCGTGCATCTGCCGGCGTATCTGGTTGATCAGCATCTGCCGGCCAGCGTCGGTACTACGGTGCTGGCGCTGATCGGGCTGTTCAACATCTTCGGCACTTACACGGCTGGTTGGCTTGGCGGGCGCATGTCAAAACCGCGTTTGCTCACGGCGCTGTATCTGTTGCGCGCGGTGGTGATTGTGCTGTTCCTCTGGATGCCGGTGACGACCACCTCGGCGTATCTGTTCGGCATGGCCATGGGCTTCTTGTGGCTGTCGACGGTGCCGTTGACCAACGGTACGGTGGCGACCTTGTTTGGTGTGCGTAATCTGTCCATGCTCGGCGGCATCGTGTTCCTGTTCCATCAGCTCGGCTCGTTCCTTGGCGGCTGGCTGGGCGGGGTGGTGTACGACCGAACCGGGAGTTATGACTTGATCTGGCAAGTGGCGATTCTGTTGAGTTTGTTGGCGGCCGCACTGAACTGGCCGGTGCGCGAGCGTCCGGTGGCACGCCTGCAAGCCGCAGCGGGCGCCGCATGAGCCGATTCTGGCCACGTATCCTCTTTGCCGCACTCGGCGCCGCATTGCTGGCGCTGGTGTGGTGGGGCTGGCATCAGGGCGGTCTGGCGTTGATGCAACTGGGTATGAGTATTTGCTAGAAGCAGGCGTGGCGAGTAACGTCGAAGTCTGACGACTTCTCAAGGATGTACGACATGCTGATGCGCTGGTGTGCTGTTCCCGCGTTGCTGATGGCGTTGACTGGCGTGGCCCAGGCCGCTGACTGTCCCGAATTGCTGCAAGGCTCGCTGCCCAAATTGCGCGCCAAGGATTCCATCGACCTGTGCAAACAATACGCAGACAAACCGCTGGTGGTGGTCAACACCGCCAGTTTCTGCGGTTTCGCGCCGCAGTTCGAAGGCCTTGAGGCGCTGCACAAACGCTATGAAGGGCAAGGGCTGGAAATGCTCGGCGTGCCGTCCAATGACTTCAAACAAGAGTCCAAAGACAGCGCTGAGACCGCCAAGGTCTGCTACGCCAACTACGGCGTGACGTTCGCCATGACCGAACCACAGAAAGTCCGTGGCGATGACGCTACGCATATGTTCCAGGTATTGGCTGCGCAGAGCAGCGCGCCGAAGTGGAATTTCTACAAATACGTGGTCGATCGTCAGGGCAAGGTGATCGCCAATTTCTCTAGCCTGACCAAACCGGATGATCCGGAATTCATTGCCGCGATCGAAAAAGCCATCGCCTCAAAACCCCTGAAACCCTGACCAGCGCGATCCCTTGTAGGAGCAGAGCTTGCTCGCGAAAGCGGTGTGTCAGTTGATATATAAGCTGCCTGAGCCGACGCTTTCGCGAGCAAGCTCAGCTCCTACAAAGACAGGCACAAAAAAGCCCCGCTTTCTGAAAGAGAGCGGGGCTTTTTTGTAGGCGAGGGGTTAACCCCGCCCGGCAGCATCAGAAGCGATAAGTCGCGCCAACACCGAAACCGTTTGCCGAGTTTTCATACTTGGCATCGTAGGTCTGGCCACGATCGTTTTCGTTGCGGATCTTGATCGACTCTTCTTTCAGGTACGAGTAGGCCACGTCGATGGTCAGGTCTTCGGTCGGGCTCCAGCCAGCACCGATGCTGAAAATCGTACGGTCGCCAGTCGGAATACGTGGCGAACGGTCGACGTTGTTGGTCGGCGACTGGTCGAAGGTCAGACCGGTACGCAGTACCCATTCCTTGTTCAACTGATACGAAGTACCCACGGCGTAAGCCCAGGAATCGTGCCAGTTCTGGTCTTCGGTGATTTCACCGAACTGACCGGCCAGTGCAGGCTGCACGCCCGAGTTCTCGACGGTGATTTTCTTCAGCTGGCTCCAACGGGTGAAGGTCGAACCGGCGTAGACATTCCACTGATCGTTGATCGCCTGGGTCACCGAGAAGTCCAGGGATTCAGGCGTAGTGATCTTCAGCGAAGCGTCGTACTTCTGGTTCGGGTTCGCGCCGATCAGGCCCAGCACACCGTAGTTGACCTTGGTGTTGCCTTCGAGCTTGTAGTCGACTTTCGAGTGGTAGGTCATGCCCAGACGCGTAGTGTCGGTGGCTTGAACCAGCACGCCGATGTTGTAGCCCAGTGCGGTGTCGTCACCCTTGATCTTGACCTTGCCATCTGGCGCGGCCTGAGTGATCGACAGGTTGGATTCCAGCGAGCCGTCGATACGGTTGATGGTCGGGCCGAAGCCGATCGACACCACGTCGTTGAACTTGTAGCTCACGGTTGGCTGGAAGGTGATGACTTGTACTTCGGACTTGCTGCCGAAGTAACGGCCGGCAAAGCCGTTTTCGTAATCGGTGATCAGGCCGAACGGCACGTAAACGCCGAGGCCGAATGCCCAATGATCATCGATTGGTTTGACGTAGAAGCCCATAGGTACGGAGGTGAAGGGCACCATGTCGCCTTTGTTGCTGCCGCCGTTAGGGCTGGAGCTGGCGTCGCTGATATCGGTTTTTGCGTCGAGAAATGCAACACCGCCAGTGACTTGTTCGCGCGTGAGGCGCGACATGCCGGCAGGGTTACCATAAACAGTGCTTGCGTCGTCGGCAGAAGAAGATCGCCCGGCGTACCCAGTCCCCATCCCGCTGATGCTGTGTTCGTTGATGGCAAAGCCAGCTGCGAAAATCTGGGTGGATGCCATGGTAACGGCGAGGCTAAGGGTGGTTTTGAGCATTACTTTTTTCATTATTAGAACTCCTGGTGATCACCGGGGCGAAAATTACCAACATTTTCGCTCCGGCGCTATAGTCCGTATGCCTTGAGTTAGAGCGGTTTTGTAGGACAATCCGACCAGATTCGCGACCCGTTACACGATCTTGCGAAACCGGTGGGTCAACAAGCGACCTGATTCATCGGTGAAACACAGGTCTGCCAGGCGTAGGTGAAATCGCGCAGACGACCCTGAGGCTGAAACGTCTGACGCCAGATACGCGCCATTCCGAGCAAATCAGCCGGGTCGGGGAGGGTGGGGTTTTGTTCTTCTACCAGCAGCCAGGCGATGGCGGTGGCGTAACGCAGATTAACGGTTAATTCCAGGTGCGGCCCGCTGAGGAAAGCATGCTGACTGGCGAGGCCGCGAACCAGGCTTGCGCGCTCCGGATCGAGTGCCAGGTAATCATCCCAAAGGGCTTCATGACGATGCTCGGCAATGCGGTAGAGGCCGTGGCCACGGCGGTCATGCAGGGCAGAACCCAGGGCTGACTGACTGGCGGCGATGCCCAGCAACAGGGCTTCGGCAGTTGCGCAGTGGCGTCCCAGGTAGATCAACGTAGGACGGATCACATAGCGGCACAGTTCGCTGGCAGCGATACCCATAAATCCCTCGGTTCTTGTTATTAATGGCGAGTCCTGAAGGGGGGGCTTGGCAGCAGTGGATCGGTTCAGGCTCGCCGCAAGCGGATCACGCCGCTTGAGTTGAAGTGTAGTGTCATATTCGCGACGTAAAGGCCTGTTTTTAAAATATTTCCGGCTGCGCGGAATATCCGTTATATCCGATGGTGCTTAGCCGCTGAGGGGTAAAAGCGAAACATCGGGCAATAAAAAGCCCCGCATTTTGTGCGGGGCTTTTGCTTTTGCAGCCTTTTCGGCTTTCAGGCAACCAGTGCCTGACGGGTACGATCGATCACGGCCTGCAGCGGTTCAGCGCTGGAGTACTGATCGGGGTAAAGACGCTCGCTGTGGCGGGCGATACCGTGTTCGTTGACCAGTGTGAAGCTGAAGCAGCCTTTGCGAGCGGCCATGATCAGGCAGTTCATCGGAGCAAAAGCGTTGGTTAGGGTGCGAATGGCATCCTGAGTATGGATTTGAGTAGACATAGTTATTAGGTGTTCCTACAAATGACACGGATAAGAACCGTGCAACGTTAAAACGTTCCAGTGACGACGACCACCATTGGTCGAACGAAGAACCCGACTGGAACAAAGCAGCCAGTTTGAAGCGCTGATAAGTTGGCGCGCTTGGGCTGGCAGGTAGGTACTTAGGAGGGCAGGCAACACATCAAGGGCGAAGGTTCTGGGCCCGGGGTGAAGATCCTGATCAATTTGCAGGTTGGTTCGGTCAGAGTAAGTGGCCTTCGCAACACCCTTTGCATCATTCAAAGGCTGTGTTGTCGCAAGATTTACCTGGAAACCATCGAGGGGTCGCTCCCGCTTTTTTCGGCGATTGGCTTCTTGGTAGAAGGTTGACCGTGGGGATGTGTTCGACCGGAATTGACTTTCAGCTTGGTACTAACGCCGCGGATACTAACGGATCGAAAAGTACAAAGCAAACCTAATGCTGAAAAAGATTGCAGGCAGCTACGGATTCTGCTTGTCGATCCAGCGGATCGCCCCGTATTGGCCCACATTAAGACCGTCGGTCGGTGAAACAATTTTCATCAAGCGCCACGCCAGACTGCCTTATCCCCAGGCAATGGTGGAAAACGACCCGAAAAAGCGCACGCCTATAACCGGGTAACAGGTACTTGTGCACATTAGTTGCGCGGGCTGTCACAGCACTGTCACATCAATCCTGACCCCGATGGCTGCCTGCATCGAAAGTTTAAGTCAATGAAAAACATCGGTTTTTTTTGTTGGTGAAAAAATCGTCAGTTTGACTGCGAGCCCCATTCCACAAGGGTTTGCGAGGGTTCAGGGGCGGTTGTCCACTGAGTTATCCACAGCTTCTGTGGATTGTCCCGAGCGCTTGCTCTAGCACGGGCGTGCCGGGTTTTTTTCGGACTTTACCTGTAAGAAAAAGAGAGTAGAGTGGCGCGCCTTCCGATCTGTCCCACAGTGCTTTATGAAGTTTCGCTCAGTATCAGACTCTGTTACCTCAGAACCGCCTCGTGTTACCCCGCCCAAGCGATTTTCTGTGCGCGTCGCCGAATGGCTGCTCGACAGCCCGCGCCTGAGCGACAGCCACAACGCCAAACACCTTGCCGGCCGCCTGCTCAAGCAGCCTGCGCGTGAAGGTGTGGTCGCAGCGCAAAGCCGTCTCGGTCAATTGATGTGCCGTGAGTGCGGTAACGCCCGCGACCGCCGCATTGGCCAGGATCTGCTGCGTTCGGCTGCCCGTGCCGGCGACCGGCGTGCGCAGCAGGAACTCGGTCTCATCGAAGACTGAGCTGTCCAAGACCTGACACCTTGGTTAACCTTCAGGCTTTATTGGATGGGCAGGAATCTCTATGGCGATGGACTTGACCAGCGTATTGCTCGGTCTCGCGGCAGCGGGGTTGCCATTGCTGGCGCTGGCCTGGCAACTGCAACGCCGGGCGAGCAACGGCCAAGCCGACGTGGCCCTGCTCGAAGAGCGGCTGGCCATGGCGCAACTGGCGCAGGACGGCCTCAACGCTCAGCTTGAGGCGAGCCGCGATGAAGTCGCTGATCTGGGCCAGGCCAACGCCGCGAAACAGGCTGAACTGGCGGCCCTGCGCCGTGAAGTCGAGTTGCTGCAGATCGAGCGCGACGACGCCCGCGACGCCTCCCACGCCTGGAACATCGAACGTGCCAGCAAAGAAGCCGAACTGCGCCGTCTCGACGCGCAAGCCGCTTCGTTGAACGCCGAGCTGCGTGAACAACAGGAAAGCCATCAGCAGCGCCTCAGCGACCTGCAAGGCTCGCGTGATGAGCTGCGCGCGCAGTTCGCCGAACTGGCCGGCAAGATCTTTGATGAGCGCGAGCAGCGTTTCGCCGAAACCAGCCAGCAGCGCCTCGGCCAGTTGCTCGATCCGCTGAAAGAACGCATCCAATCCTTCGAAAAACGTGTGGAAGAAAGCTATCAGGCTGAAGCCCGCGAGCGCTTTTCGCTGGCCAAGGAGCTGGAGCGTTTGCAAGCGCTCAACCTGCGTCTGAGCGACGAAGCGACCAACCTGACCCGCGCCCTCAAGGGCCAGAAAACCCAAGGCAACTGGGGCGAACTGATTCTCGAGCGGGTGCTCGAACACGCTGGTCTGGAGAAGGGCCGCGAATACCAGACACAGGTGAATTTGAAGGGCCCGGACGGCGAGCGTTTCCAGCCCGACGTGGTGATTTATCTGCCGGGCGACAAGCAGGTGGTGGTCGACTCGAAAGTCAGTCTGACCGCGTATCAGCAATACGTCGCCGCCGAAGACGACACCCTCGGGCAGATCGCGATCAAGCAGCACGTACTGTCCCTGCGCAATCACGTCAAAGGTCTGGCCGGCAAGGATTACAAGCGTCTGGAAGGCCTGCACAGCCTTGATTTTGTTTTGCTGTTCGTGCCGATCGAAGCAGCGTTCTCGGCAGCGTTGCAGGCTGAGCCGTCGCTGTTTCAAGAGGCGTTCGACCGCAACATCGTGATCGTCAGCCCTACGACATTGCTGGCGACGCTGAGGGTCATCGACAGTCTGTGGAAGCAGGAGCGCCAGAGCCAGAACGCCCGGGAAATCGCCGAGCGCGCCGGATGGCTGTACGACAAGTTCGTGCTGTTCATTCAGGATCTGGACGAGGTCGGCAATCGTCTGCAGCAACTGGACAAAGCCTACAGCTCAGCGCGCAACAAACTGACAGAAGGGCGCGGCAATCTGGTCAGCCGCAGTGAACAGCTCAAACTGCTCGGGGCGCGAGCGAGCAAGAGCTTGCCGGCGGATCTGCTGGAGCGGGCGATGACCGATGTTGATGGCTTGGTTGAGTTGCCGGAATAACCGCAAAAGCTTCGCGAGCAGGCTCGCTCCCACTATTTGTAATGCATTCCAATGTGGGAGCGAGCCTGCTCCCGAAGGGGCCAGTGCAGCGCATACATATTTAGAGCGGCACATACCGA
>NZ_JASCPK010000114.1:0-19885 GCF_029959385.1 Pseudomonas sp. PS01303 | reverse complement strand
ATCAAACCCCAAGACTTACATCCCAGCCAAAGCCTGCAACAAATTCCCCCGCAGATCCTCAACATCCTCAACCCCCACTGACAGCCGCACCAACCCGTCACCAATCCCGAGTCTGGCCCGCGTCTCAGCCGGAATCGTCGCATGCGTCATGATCGCCGGATGCTCGATCAAACTCTCCACGCCGCCCAGACTTTCCGCCAACGCAAAGATCTTCACATTCTCCAAAAACCGCCGCGCACCGGCCAGATCACTATTCAGATCAACAGAAATCATCCCGCCAAAACCACGCATCTGCCGCTTGGCCAACTCATGCTGCGGATGCGACGGCAGCCCCGGATAGTAGACACGTTTGACCTGCGGCTGCTGCTCCAGCCACTGCGCCAGCTCTAGCGCATTGCTGCAATGACGCTCCATGCGCAGCGCCAAAGTCTTCACCCCGCGCAAGGTCAGAAACGCATCGAAAGGCCCGGCAATCGCCCCGACGGCGTTTTGCAGAAAACCCAGTTTCTCTGCCAGTTCAGCGTTCTGCCCAACCACGGCGATCCCGCCAATCACATCGGAGTGGCCGTTCAAATACTTGGTGGTCGAGTGCAGCACGATGTCGAAACCCAACTCCAGCGGCCGCTGGATATAGGGACTGGCGAAGGTGTTGTCGGCCACGCAAATGATCCCGCGTGCGCGGCAGATACGCGCAATCGCGGCCAGATCCGACAGGCTCAGTAGCGGGTTGGTCGGCGTCTCGACCATGACCATCCGCGTGTCGTCCTGCAATGACGCTTCGAACGCCGACAGATCGGCCAGGTCGACGAAACTGAAACGATGCCCGGCGCTGCGCTGACGCACCTTGTCGAATAGACGGAACGTTCCACCGTACAGATCGTTGCCGGAAACAATGTGCGAGCCGGCATCGAGCAATTCCAGCACCGTCGAAATCGTCGCCAGCCCTGAAGCAAACGCAAACGCCTGCGTGCCACCTTCAAGATCCGCCACGCAACGCTCCAGCGCGAAGCGCGTCGGGTTGTGCGAGCGGCCGTAATCGAAACCTTTGTGCACGCCGGGGCTGTCTTGCAGATAGGTGGAGTTGGCGTAGATCGGCGGCATCAGCGCGCCGGTGGTCGGATCCGGTTCCTGCCCGGCGTGGATCACCCGGGTCGCGAAGCCTTGGGATTTATCGTCGTGCTGACTCATGCGAGGGATCTCCGTAATTGGTTGAGCATGTCGACGCGGGTGATCAGGCCATGGAAGCCCGAAGCGTCAGCGATGATGGCGACGAGGCCACGGCTGAGCACGCTTTCCAGCTCGGCCAGATCGGCGTTCGGCGCGAGGGTTTGCAGCTTGTCGGTCATGGCGCTGGTCACCGGTTTGCGGAAGTGCGCGGCGTCTTCATGGACGCCGAGCAGAATGTCCGATTCGTCGATCACGCCGACCAGTTGCTTGCCGTCGATCAACACCGGCAACTGCGAAACGTCGGCCAGGCGCATGCGCTGGAACGCGGTCAGCAGGGTGTCGTCGGGGCCGACGCTGATCACCCGGCCATCTTCGAAACGACGGGCAACCAGGTCGCGTAAATCACCGTAGCCTTTGCGTTTGAGCAGGCCCTGATCGGTCATCCATTGATCGTTGTAAACCTTCGACAGATAGCGCGTGCCGGTGTCGCAGACGAAACTGACTACGCGTTTCGGCTCGGTCTGTTCGCGGCAATAACGCAGTGCGGCGGCGAGGAGGGTGCCGGTGGAGGAGCCGCCGAGAATGCCTTCGGCCTTGAGTAATTGACGGGCGTGATCGAAGCTTTCTTCGTCGCTGATCGAGTAGGCGTGGCGCACGCTGGAGAGGTCGGTGATCGACGGAATGAAGTCTTCGCCGATGCCTTCCACCGCCCATGAACCGGGCGTCGGCAGGCTGCCGTCGCGGCTGTATTGCGCCATGACCGAGCCGACCGGATCGGCCAAGACCATTTCCAGATCCGGTTGCACGCGTTTGAAGAATCGGGTCAAACCGGTCAGCGTGCCGGCCGAGCCAACGCCCACCACAATCGCGTCCAGATCATGTTCGGTCTGCGCCCAGATCTCCGGCGCGGTGCTGCATTCGTGGGCCAGCGGATTGGCGGGGTTGTTGAACTGGTCGGCGAAAAACGCGCCGGGAATGTCTTTCGCCAGGCGCGCGGCGACGTCCTGGTAATACTCGGGATGACCCTTGCCGACATCGGAGCGGTTGATGTGCACCTCGGCGCCCATGGCTTTCAAGTGCAGGACTTTCTCGGTGGACATTTTGTCCGGCACCACCAAAACCACCCGATAACCTTTGGCGCGGCCGACCAGTGCCAAGCCCAGACCGGTGTTGCCGGCCGTCGCTTCGACGATGGTGCCACCCGGTTGCAGACGGCCATCGCGTTCAGCGGCGTCGATCATTGCCAGGCCGATGCGATCCTTGATCGAGCCGCCGGGGTTCTGTGATTCGAGTTTTAGAAACAGCGTGCAGGGCCCGGTATCAAAGCGGGTCACTTGCACCAGCGGAGTGTTGCCGATCAGCCCAAGTACGGCAGGGCGGGATTCCTTTGACATGTCTTCACCTCGGTGTTGGTGATTGATCGCGTTCCATTCGCGCAGAAGATGCTCGCAAGCAACATAGGCCCGGTTGGCACCTCTCGCAACCCCGATCCCCGTAGGAGCTGCGGAACGCTGCGATCTTTTGATGTTGGTTTTTGAAGGGCAAGATCAAAGGATCGCAGCGTTCCGCAGCTCCTACAGGGTGGGAGGGATCATGAGGATTTCTTGTGATGATCAGGATTATATTGAGTTTGATTCACCTGCGACCGATGCCGACAATGCCCGCCATCAACAAGACATTGGAGTTGTTTGTTATGGCACTGGCCCATTCCCTTGGATTTCCGCGCATCGGTCGCGACCGCGAACTGAAAAAAGCGCAAGAGGCGTTCTGGAAAGGAGAACTGAACGAAGCGGGCCTGCGTGACGTCGGGCGCGAACTGCGCAAAGCACATTGGGACTTGCAGAAAAACGCCGGCATCGAGCTGTTGCCGGTCGGCGATTTCGCCTGGTACGACCAGGTGCTGACGCACTCGCTGATGTTCGGTGTGATTCCGGAGCGCTTCCGTCCGCACGACGGCAAAGCCAGTCTGCACACCCTGTTCGGTATGGCGCGTGGCGTCAGCGACAGTTGCTGCGGCGGTGCCCACGCCCAGGAAATGACCAAGTGGTTCGACACCAACTACCACTATCTCGTCCCGGAATTCAGCGCGGATCAACAGTTCCAGTTGGGTTGGGAACAGTTGTTCGACGAAGTCGAAGAAGCCCGCGCGCTGGGGCACAACGTCAAACCGGTGATCATCGGCCCGCTGACCTATCTGTGGCTGGGCAAGGCCAAAGGCGCTGAGTTCGACAAGCTCGATTTGCTCGATCGTTTGTTGCCGCTGTACGGCCAGATTTTCTCGCGCCTCGCTGCGCAGGGCGTGGAGTGGGTGCAGATTGACGAGCCGATTCTGGTGCTCGATCTGCCTCAGGAATGGAAGAACGCATTCGAGCGCGCCTACAACCAGATCCAGCGCGATCCGCTGAAGAAACTGTTGGCCACGTACTTTGGTGGCCTGGAAGAAAACCTTGGTCTGGCGGCGAATCTGCCGGTCGACGGTTTGCACATTGATCTGGTGCGTGCGCCGGAACAGTACCCGACGATTCTTGATCGTCTGCCAGCGTATAAAGTGTTGTCGTTGGGTGTGGTCAACGGCCGTAACGTCTGGCGCTGCGATCTGGAAAATGCCCTCGCGACTTTGCAGCATGCGCATGAGCGTCTGGGTGATCGCTTGTGGGTGGCGCCTTCCTGCTCGCTGCTGCACAGCCCGGTGGATCTGGGCCGTGAAGACAAGCTGGATGCCGAACTGAAAAGCTGGCTGGCCTTCGCCGTGCAGAAGTGCGAGGAAGTGGCGGTTCTGGCCCAAGCGGTCAACGAGCCGGAAGCGCCGCGCGTGCTGCGGGCATTGACCCAGAGCCGTTCGGTGCAGGCTGCGCGTGCTGCATCGCCACGCATTCACAAACCGGCGGTTCAGGCGCGTGTGGCGGCGATCACTGCCCAGGACAGTCAGCGTCAATCGTTGTTTGCCCAGCGTATCGCCAAGCAGCGTGCCGGGCTCGATCTGCCGCTGTTTCCGACCACGACGATAGGTTCGTTCCCACAAACCGCATCGATTCGTCTGGCTCGCCAGTCGTTCAAGCAAGGCAAGCTCAGCGAAGCCGAATACACCGAGGCGATGCACAGCGAAATCCGCCACGCGGTGGAGATTCAGGAGCGTTTGGGTCTTGATGTGTTGGTGCACGGTGAAGCCGAGCGCAATGACATGGTCGAGTACTTTGCCGAGCAACTCGACGGCTATGTGTTCACCCGGTTTGGCTGGGTGCAGAGCTACGGTTCGCGCTGCGTGAAACCGGCGGTGATTTTTGGTGATCTGAGCCGTCCGAAAGCCATGACCGTTGAATGGATTCGCTACGCCCAGGGCCTGACCCGCAAGGTCATGAAAGGCATGCTGACTGGCCCGGTGACCATGCTGATGTGGTCGTTCCCGCGTGAGGATGTCACCCGTGAAGTGCAGGCGCGGCAACTGGCGCTGGCGATCCGTGATGAAGTGGTGGATCTGGAAGCCGCCGGCATCAAGATCGTGCAGATCGACGAAGCGGCGTTCCGTGAAGGTCTGCCGTTGCGTCAGGCGCAGTGGCAGCATTATCTGGATTGGGCGACTGAAGTATTCCGTTTGTGCGCCTCGGGTGTGCGCGACGAAACGCAGATTCATACGCACATGTGCTACAGCGAATTCAACGATGTGATCGAGTCTATCGCGGCGATGGATGCCGACGTCATCACCATCGAAACTTCGCGTTCGGACATGGAATTGCTGGAGGCTTTCGAAGCTTTCGCCTACCCGAATGAAATCGGCCCGGGCGTCTACGACATCCACTCGCCACGGGTGCCGGATGCGTCGGAAATGGCCAATCTGTTGCGTAAAGCGGCCAAGCGTATTCCGGCGGAACGCTTGTGGGTCAACCCTGACTGCGGCCTGAAAACCCGTGGCTGGCCAGAGACCGAAGCGGCGCTGGTGCACATGGTCACCGCTGCCCGGCAACTGCGCAAAGAATTGGCCTGAACACAAAACCTGTGGGAGCGAGCCTGCTCGCGAAGGCTGTGGGGTTCTTTCTGACTGCGTACATATCCATTCCTGCGGTAACGGCGGCTTAGGGTTCCGCCCTTACGGCGGGTCACCTTTTCCAGACGCCGAAAAGGTAACCCAAAAGGCTTTGCCCCAGCGTTCGGCCCGCTCGCTGGGGCTCGGGGTTCCTTCGTTACGGAATTCATCCGGGCGCATCGCCTCCGGTTTGCTTCGCTGCACCTCCTCTCGATGCATTTGGCTGCGCCAAACGGTCGCTGCGCTCCCACCCCCGGATAAATCCCTCCACTCAGCCTTCCGACGGGGCGGGTAGAGCAAGATCAAAAGCTGCAGCCGAGCTTGCGCTCATCCTGTGTAGGAGCTGCCGAAGGCTGCGATCTTTTGATGTTGCTTTTGTTTTTGTAGGAGCAGAGCTTGCTCGCGAAAGCGGTGTACCTGCAACGAAGATACTGAACCTGCCGCCCCCTTCGCGAGCAAGCCGGCTCCCACAGTTTGACTGCGTTGGCCAGAGGTAACGGGCTAATCGGATTACTGTAGGAGCTGCCGAAGGCTGCGATCTCTTGATGTTGATCTTAAAAACAGATCAAAAGATCGCAGCCTTCGGCAGCTCCTACATGACCCTGTGACATACCGGCTAGACTCATGCCATCGCGGCTCTCTCGCAGCAGGTGAAACAGGATGATCGGATTACAGAGATGCCGGAGTCAGGGGTGGGCCTGGCTCGCGCTGATCGTCATCAGCCTGACGTTGATCTCAGGCTGCTCGAGCCGAAAGCACTATCCGCCATCAGGCGTCGGCGACAGTTGTTACGCCAAGGCATTACCAACGGTCGGCGAGGGCGGTCTCGCGTGGGGCTCCAGCCTGAACATGGCTCGCCAAAAATCCCTGAGCAACTGCATCCGCTATGCCGGTCGTTCCGGTGGCACGCCGAACACCTGTCAGGTGGTGTTGGCCAAGTGCAAGTAATCCCGGCCCACCTCTGCGCAGTGGGCCAGGCGGCAAATCACAGGCAGCTTTGCACAGTGTCCAAGTGCTTCCTGGATATCCAGCGATAGGTCGATGCGTAGTATTTCGCCACTGATCCTGCGGCGTCAGGCTGAATATCAACGAAGTATGCCGAGCCCGTTGTGGCCACCGTAATCGCGCCTTTCTTGCCCGGTTCCTGAGTGGCCCCGGATCGGCCCTCGAACACCGAAAGGTTCTCCCAGCCATGCTGTACGCAGTCGGCAATCACCTTGACGGCTTTTTTCGAATGCAGCACTTGGCGCGGTTCTTCCTGGCGCAGTTCATTCATCGAGGGTGCCGCACAGCCTGCCAGTGACGCCAGCGTCAACACCCATAGGGCTGCCTTCATATGTTCTTCTCCCTGAATAATGAGGCTTTCTCCAGGCTCGACATACGGGATGCCGCGTCTGGAGAAAGCTTTGCGATGCCGCTCTCAGGCGCTCGTCTTACTGTTTTGCTTCGGCCTTCATTTTTTCAGCGATTTTTGCATCGACCGCCGCGCGGATCTGGTCAACGCTGAAGCTCGCCGGTTTCTGGCTTGGTGGATAGTCGATGAAGGTCTGCAGGAACGCTGCGGACTTGCCGACGGCCATTTCGGTCAGATAAACGTTTTTGGTCGTCCAGTCGTAGTACTGGTCGGAAACGATATCGGCACGCTCATACGGATCCATGCGCAGGTTGAAGATTTTCGGTACGCGCAGGCACACGAACGGTTCGCTCCAGACCTTGAAGCCGCCCGGTGCGCGTTGTTCGCAGAACACGGCTTTCCAGTTGCCGAAACGCATCGACACCAGCACGCCATCGTCGTTGAAGTAGTAGAACTCCTTGCGCTCACCTTTAGGGCTCTGGCCGGTCAGGTACGGCAGTTGGTTGTAGCCATCCAGATGCACTTTGAAACTGGTGCCACCGGAAGTCGGGGCCCAGCCTTTGAGTAGCTTGTTGGTGACATCGGTATCACCCGCAGCGGCGAGCAGTGTCGGGAACCAGTCCAGACCCGAGAACAGCTCGTTGGACACTTCACCCGGTTTGATCTTGCCCGGCCAGCGAACCATTGCTGGCACACGATATGCGCCTTCCCAGTTGGAGTTCTTCTCGTTGCGGAACGGCGTGGTTGCCGCGTCCGGCCACGACCATTGGTTCGGGCCATTGTCGGTGGTGTAAACCACGATGGTGTTGTCGGTGATTTTCAGGTCATCGAGGGTTTTCAGCAGTTTACCGACGTCACCGTCGTGCTCGATCATGCCGTCGGCGTAATCGTTGCCCGGCATGCCGCTTTGGCCCTGCATTGAGTCACGTATGTGCGTAAACGCGTGCATGCGGGTGGTGTTCATCCAGACAAAAAACGGTTTGTCCGCTTTCGCCTGTTTCTCGATGAAAGCCTGTGCGGCGGCGGTGGTTTCGTCGTCGATGGTTTCCATGCGTTTTTTAGTCAACGCACCGGTGTCTTCGATTTTGCCATCGGCAAAGCTGTGAATGACGCCGCGAGGGGAGGTGGCTTTGACGAATTCCGGGTCATCCTTCGGCCAGTACGGACGCTCAGGTTCTTCTTCGGCATTGAGGTGATACAGGTTGCCAAAGAACTCGTCGAAACCGTGGTTGGTCGGCAGGTATTCATCCTTGTCGCCCAAGTGGTTCTTGCCGAACTGACCGGTCGCATAACCCTGGGATTTGAGCGCCTGAGCGATGGTGATATCGCGTTTTTGCAGGCCGACCGGTGCGCCGGGGATGCCGACTTTCGACAGGCCGGTACGCAGTGGCGTCTGGCCAGTGATGAAAGAAGATCGACCTGCCGTGCAGCTGTTCTCCGCGTAGTAATCGGTGAACATCATGCCTTCTTTGGCAATCCGGTCGATGTTTGGCGTTTTGTAACCCACCACGCCCATTGAATAGGCGCTGATATTGGTCTGGCCGATGTCGTCACCAAAAATCACCAATATGTTGGGTTTCTCCGCAGCCATGGCCGAGGCTGAGATGACCGACGCTGCAACTAACGCAAACGTAGGTAACCACTTACTTAAATCAGTCATACCTACAACTCCTTTAGACAGGTAGTCCTTACGGACTTATGACGTGCCATCACTTTGCCCTCGTGCAAACTTTACGGAATGCCCGTTTCACCTTAGATGGCGTGGGTGTTTTCGCCTCCAGTGCGCGTGTCTAAATATGACATTTGCCCTCTGACGAACTCTGAAATCAAACCAAGTACTTGATGTCACGACAATTAATGCAGCCAATTAGGTTGCGACTTTTCTGACAGATAAAACTTCTCCTCGACGCTTAACGTGCATTGATAATCCAGTCAGCGGCACGTTCGGCAATCATGATCGAGGTTGCATTGGTGTTACCGCCCACCAGGGTCGGCATGATCGATGCGTCAACGACGCGGAGCCCTTCGATCCCGTGCACGCGTAACTGACTGTCGACCACGGCGAGTTCATCGTTGCCCATCTTGCAGGTGCCGACCGGGTGGTAGATGGAGTCTGCACGCTGGCGCAGTAACTGGATCAGTTGCTCGTCCCCGTACAAGCCTTCGCTGAGCACATCTTTCAGACCGAAACGTGCCATGGGCGCTTGCTGGATGATCTCGCGGGCCATGCGGTATCCCGTCAACAATGTCTCGACGTCATCGTCATGGCCTAAAAGATTTGGGTCGATGCGAGGCGGGGCGGTAGGGTCAATCGACTGCAAACCGACGCTGCCTCTGCTTTTTGGGCGCAGCACGCAGACGTGACAACTGAAACCGTGCCCCCAGTGCAATTTGCGGTTGTGGTCGTCGATCATCGCGATCACTGAATGCAACTGGATGTCCGGACGCGTCAGGCTGCTGTCGGTTTTCAGAAAAGCACCGCCTTCAGCGAAGTTGCTGATGAACGGCCCCCGACGATGCCTGACGTAATCGAGCCAGGCCTTGCCCATGTTGATGCCGCCGCTTACAGAGATGCCCATCAATGACGTATCGGGGCTTTTGTACTGGAGCACGACATCCGGATGATCCTGCAGATTCTGGCCGACGCCCGTAAGTTCGTGCAGAACCGCGATGCCTTGAGGTTTGAGCTCCTCTTGCGGGCCAATCCCCGACAGCATCAGCAACTGCGGGCTGCCAAAGGCGCCGGCACTGAGCAGAACCTCGCGCCGGGCCTTGATGGTTTGCCGGTCACCGTTGCGGCAAAGCGTGACACCGACGGCTTTTTTGTCCTCTAGCACAATGCGCTCGGCGACCGCCGACGTCAGCACGGTGAGGTTTTTGCGCGTGTGTCGAATCGGTTTGAGAAACGCGGTGGCCGTGCTCCAGCGTCGACCCTCGCGGATCGTCACGTCGTACTGGCCGATGCCTTCCTGATCGACACCGTTGAAATCCGCGTTGTAGCGGTGCCCGGCCATCTGACCCGCGTCGATAAAGGCCTGAGTCGCTGGATGTATCGGGTTTTTGCCGACGTACAGTTCACCGAGCGCGCCGTGCAGATCGCAGGCACCGCGGTAGTTCATCTCGCTCTTGCGAAAGTACGGCAGCACCTCAGCAAACGACCAGCCCGGATTGCCCAGCGCCTGCCAATCGTCAAAGTCCGTGTGATGGCCACGGATATAAATCATGCCGTTGATCGAACTGCTACCGCCCAGCGTCTTGCCCCGTGGTTGATAGCCGTAACGCCCGTTCAAGCCTGGCTGCGCAACGGTCTTGAACGCCCAGTTGACATGCCGCGTCGGCACTATCGCTGCGACGCCCACCGGTGCGTGGATCAGTGGTGAGCGGTCTTCAGGCCCTGACTCCAGCAAACACACCGTGACGTGCGGGTCTGCACTCAGGCGATTGGCCAGAACGCAACCGGCTGAGCCGGCACCGATGATTACGTAATCGAATTCCATTACAGAGCAATCCCGAGCGAGTGAGCAGTGGCAGCGTCGCGATGACGCAGCGGTAAGTACCCCGGGTTGATTGTTGGCTTGTAGGACAAGAAAATTATTGATCTCTCATGACATTTATTTGATATTTGGTGACATGACTTCATTAATAAGAACAACCTCGTTCACCGGTTTTCGGCAAGTCACCAGCCAGCTCGGCGGCGATGCAGACCGCATGCTCGAACGCTTTCGGATCAATCCGCAGTTGCTGGAGGAAGAAGAGGCACGCGTGCCTTTACGCTCTTTGGTGGGCCTGCTGGAGTTTGCCGCGCGCGAGCTGAACTGCGCCGATTTCGGCCTGCGCATGGCCGAATATCAGGATTTGCACGTACTCGGGCCGATAGCAGTGATCGCCCGAACCTGCGCCACGGCGGGGGAGGCGCTGGCGCAAATCATCCGCTTCATCGGTTACCACAGCCCGGGCATTCAGCTCGATCTGGATCACAGCGAGGCCGGCTCTCCACGACTGGTCATCGACATCCGGCTCTCGGGCCCGGCTCCCCGCCGGCAAATGATCGAACTGGCGATGGGCGTGGCGCATAACGGTATGAAGCTGCTGTATGGCGACCATTTCGTCGCGCAGTCGGTACTTTTTTCCAGCACACATTTGACTGGCAAAACCTACCGGCGCTATTTCAAAACGACGGTGCAAACCGGCCAGCCCTGCAATGCGCTGGTGTTAAGCAACGAGCAGCTGAATCAGCCGATCGAACAGCAGGCGCCTTATCTGCATCAGGCGCTTGAGCAGTATTTCGATCAGTTCGATTTGCAGGCCACCTCGGATGTAGTCAAGCAGGTGGAACGTCTGGTGCTGCGCATGATGCCGATCCAGCGTTGCCGCTTGCCTTTGATCGCAGAACAACTCGGGATGCACGTGCGTATGTTGCAGCGAAGGCTGGCCGAGCAGGGGCGCAGTTTCGATGACGTTGTCGAGACACTCCGTAAAGAGCGCAGCGAACACTATCTGGGGCAGAAGCACATGCCGATGTCGCAGGTCGCCGGGCTTCTCGGCTACAGCGAGCAAAGCGTGTTCAATCGCGCGTGTCAGCGTTGGTTTGCGATGTCGCCGGGTGCGATGCGGCGCCAGTTGCTGGGGTGAGACACAATCATTGACGCTATCAATAACAACCATTAACCCAATGAAGTTCTCATATTGATAGCGCGGCGTAAGATCGGCTCCATAACCACCCACTGCACCACGGAGCACACACCATGAAACGCCAAACCCTGCTCGGCATTGCTTTCTCGATCTTCGCCCTGAACGCCTTTGCTGCGACTGAAACCGATCCGCTGTTCAGTGACGCGGTCGCCGCAACGGAAACCGACCGGTTGTTCAGCGACTCGGTTGCCGCGAACGAAACCGATCCTCTGTTCAGTGACGCCGTTGCCGCCGACGGTTCGGATCGACTGAAGGGCAATCTGGTTGCCGAGGGTGGTGCCGACCGTCTGCTCGAACGCCGTAACGCCTGAATGCATAGTTTTACCGCAGGCCTCAACGAAAAAGCCCGGCGCTATCAGCCGGGCTTCTTTTTGTCTGCGATTCGTTCAGACGATGTTCAAGGCCATCAGAATGATCAGTGAACTCACGGCAAATGCATGGGCCTGCTCAGTCAACTCGGCGATATTTTCTTCGGCCGTGGTCAACGGCTGAGTGTCTTTAACCAGGACGACGCCTTGCTCAGCCAGCACCGCCCACGCCAGTTGTGCCCACTCCATCGGGTGATTTTTGCCCTGTTTGATCGCGATCAGGAACAACTGATGGAAGCGGCTGACCACGACGCCACCGCCCGTCACCGGGCTGGCCAGTGTCTGGATCTTATCGCTCAGCAGCGAGCGTTTGCACAGTTGCAGATTGAGCGTGCTGCAACGTGCTTGCACCAATCGCTCTGCGGCCTCGCTCTGGCACGGTGCTGCAGCGCCCATGCCGACGAGCACGGCAAGCGCCTGCACCAGATCGTCGTAAGGCATTGCGGGCACGGTGGCTGAGAGCTGGCGCAGGGTTTTTGCGACATAGGCGTCGGCCGCCAAAGCCTCGAGTACCGGGCCGTAAACGTCAGCCTGCAACGCTGCTTCGCCGGCCGGGCCTTTGACACTGCTGGCCACGCTTTCCGCCGGCTGCAACAGAACAAAGCGCGTATTCAATAACCCCTGGCGTTGCTCAGCCACCGACAGTCGATTGGCGCCACGCACGTACAAATCGCGACGGAAGTTCTGATTAACGAAATAATCCCGCGCTTGCTCGCGCATGATCGGGTGATCGATGCCCTCGAGGAAGTCCATGCCTTCAGCGCTCAGGTTGAGCGGATCGACCGTGTCCAGCGGCACGGCGGTCGCGGCATAGTCGAGTTTGGCCGCGGCGAGGGCGTCGACCACGTCGGTGAAATACATGCAGTTCCAGTCACGGTTGAAATATTCGTGAGCGACGTACTGACGATTCTGGCCTTTGATGCTCTGCAGTTGCGCATTGACGCCCGGGGCGGTGCTGGCGTAGTTGGGGTGGGCTGCGAGCAACGCCTCGGAGAATTGCAGCGCGGCGTCTATGCGCTGATCAGGGCGAACGGAACTGTTGGTAGCGAAGCGATCGTGCAGGCGGAACAGGTTGCGCAGTGGCGCAGAAGGCGACCAGCCGGGCAGACAGTTGTAGCTGATGTACAGAAACCCGCCCGGCTTGAGGTGACGACGGGCAAATTCGACGATCAGTTGCTGATTGTCACGGCTGACCCACGTCCAGATGCCATGCAGGCTGATGCTGTCGAATTGCGGCAGATCATTACGCGCGAGCAGTTGTTCGAAACTGTCGTCATACAGCCGCGCGTCACTGTTCCAGCTGTTCGCCAAGGCTATGGCGTGGCCAGCCTGACCCGGATGGAAGTCGGTACCGACGAAACTGCCGGGGTTGGCGGCAGCGTGGATATTGATCGACACACCCTGGCCAAAGCCCAATTCACAGTGATAGCCGTCAGTGGTCTCCAGGCCGGCAAAACCGCGCAGCAGCAAACAGTAACGCTGGAAGACCGGATTGATTTCGCGGCTATAGCTGTAGGTGTAGCCTTCGTCGGTGAAATACCCTTCGTTCCAGGCGTCGCTCATGCGGGTGTCCTTCAATTTCGACAGGGGAAAGTTGCTCTTGCGTCTCCGCGTTATCGGCACGGCGTTGAAAAGCTGAACACAAAGTGTTCGATTAGCGGATACCCGACCTTTCGTCCAATTGCCGGTTTTTGCACGCAAGCGTACTGTGACCGGTGAGTCTGAAAACCGTGCACCCCATAACGACAAGATCGAGCACCGCCTAATGGACAGCCATCTGCTGAGTGATCGCAGCAGCGTGTTTCGTCACGCTGACCCCTATGCCGTCTCCGACTACGTCAATCAGCACGTCGGCCAGCACTTCATCGGCCTGTCCAAAACCGCCCATCCGCAAGCCAGCCTCAACCATCGCAAACTCGCCGATCTCGATCTGTGCCGCATCAGTTACGGCGGCAGCGTCCGGGTGACGTCGCTGGCGCTGGAAACCGTGTATCACCTGCAAGTGCTGCTGCAAGGCAATTGCCTGTGGCGCGGGCATAAACGTGAACATCATTTGGTGCCGGGCGAGTTGTTATTGATCAATCCGGATGATCCGGTCGATCTGACTTACTCCGACGACTGCGAAAAATTCATCCTCAAAGTGCCGGTCAGCGTGCTCGAGTCGGTGTGCGACGAGCAGCGCTGGTTGCGACCTTCGAGCGGTATCCGCTTCCTGCGCAATCACTATCAGTTGAGCGAACTGGAAGGCTTCACCAATCTGCTCGCGATGATTTGCCAAGAGGCCGAGGCCAGCGATCCGTTGCTGCGGGTGCAAGAGCACTACGCACAGATCATCGGCAGCAAACTGATCTCGCTGATGAACACCAATGTCAGCCGTGAGAGCCTCAGTGCACCGAGCGTCAGTTTCGAGCGCATCCTCGATTACATCGAGCGCAACCTGAAACTCGATCTGCCCGCCGAACATCTGGCCGCGCAGGCGAGCATGAGCCCGCGTTCGCTGTACAGCCTGTTCGAACGCCAACTCGGCGTTACTCCGATGCAATACATCCGTCAGCGCAAACTGGCGCGTATTCACGCCTGCCTCAGCGACCCGAACTGCCCGGTGCGCAACCTCACGGAGCTGGCACTGGATTACGGCTTCCTGCACTTGGGCCGTTTCGCCGAAAGCTATCGCCAACAGTTCGGCGAACTGCCGTCGCACACCCTCAAACGCCGCCACTGATCGCCCTTCGAAACAGTCCGAATCATCTGCCGCGCCGTCCTGCACAAAACGGATAGCGATCTGCAGGATTCGGCTATTGCCCCGCGCTGCGCCTCCCTAATCTGACCTGGCCTGAACAATAACAATGGAGGCCCTGGCCATGTCCCTGGGAATCGACTACCTCAATGCCATGCTCGAAGAAGACAAAGAGAAGGGCGCCTACCGCTGCAAGCGGGAGATGTTCACCGATCCGCGTCTGTTCGAACTGGAGATGGCGCACATCTTCGAAGGCAACTGGATTTACCTCGCCCACGAAAGCCAACTGCCCAACAACAACGATTTTCTGACCACCACCATGGGGCGCCAGCCGATCTTCATCGCGCGCAACAAGGACGGCGTGCTCAACGCTTTTCTCAACGCCTGCAGCCATCGCGGCGCCATGCTTTGCCGGCACAAATCCGGCAACCGTTCCAGCTATACCTGCCCGTTCCACGGCTGGACGTTCAACAACAGCGGCAAACTGCTCAAGGTCAAAGACCCGAGTGAGGCCGGGTACCCGCAAAGCTTCAACTGCGAAGGCTCCCATGACCTGACCAAGGTCGCGCGTTTCGAGTCCTATCGCGGCTTTCTGTTTGGCAGTCTGAATGCCGATGTGAAATCCCTCACCGAGCACTTGGGCGAGTCAGCGAAGATCATCGACATGATCGTCGACCAGTCGCCGGAAGGTCTCGAAGTACTGCGTGGTTCCAGTTCCTATATCTACGAAGGCAACTGGAAACTCACCGCCGAAAACGGTGCCGACGGCTATCACGTCAGCTCTGTGCACTGGAATTACGCCGCGACGCAGAACCAGCGCCAGCAACGCGAAGCGGGCGAGGCGATCAAGACTATGAGCGCCGGCAGTTGGGCGAAGAAGGGCGGCGGTTTCTACTCCTTCGATCACGGCCATCTGCTGCTCTGGACGCGCTGGGCCAACCCTGAAGACCGCCCGGCCTACGAGCGTCGTGACGAACTGGCGCGTGATTTCGGTCAGGCTCGCGCCGACTGGATGATCGAAAACTCGCGCAACCTGTGCCTGTACCCGAACGTGTATCTGATGGATCAGTTCAGTTCGCAGATCCGCATTGCCCGGCCAGTCTCGGTCGACAAGACTGAAATCACCATCTACTGCATCGCCCCCAAAGGCGAGAGCGCCGAGGCGCGCGCCAAACGTATTCGTCAGTACGAAGACTTTTTCAACGTCAGCGGCATGGCCACGCCGGATGATCTGGAAGAATTCCGTTCGTGCCAGACCGGCTATGGCGCCGGGCGCGGCTGGAACGACATGTCCCGAGGCGCGACCCATTGGGTTGAAGGCGCCGACGCTGCCGCCGAGGAAATCGACCTGAAACCGCTGCTCTCCGGTATGCGCACTGAAGACGAAGGCCTGTTCGTGCTGCAACACAAGTACTGGCAGGAAACCATGCTCAAAGCCGCTGCCGCCGAACCACAACTGATCCCCGTGGAGGCTGTGTGATGAGCAACCTCTACGACAATGTGCGCGACTTTCTCTACCGCGAAGCGCGTTATCTCGATGACGGCCAGTGGGATCAATGGCTGGAACTGTACGCCGCCGACGCGACTTTCTGGATGCCGGCCTGGGACGATAACGACACGCTCACCGAAGACCCGCAAAGCGAAATCTCGCTGATCTGGTACGGCAATCGGGGTGGCCTCGAAGACCGCATCTTCCGGATCAAGACCGAGCGCTCCAGCGCGACGATTCCCGACACCCGCACCTCGCACAATCTGAGCAACATCGAGATCGTCGAGCACAGCGCCGACCAGTGCCAGGTGCGCTTCAACTGGCACACCCTGAGCTTTCGTTATCAGGTCACCGACAGCTACTTCGGCAGCAGTTTCTACACCCTCGATCTACGCGGCGAGCAGCCGCTGATCAAGGCCAAGAAAGTCGTGCTGAAAAACGATTACGTCCGTCAGGTCATCGACATCTACCACATCTAGTCGAAACGACGAGGTGCACCATGAATTTCCAGATCGCCCTTAATTTTGAAGACGGCGTCACTCGTTTCATCGAGGCCGGCAGCCATGAAACCGTCGCCGACGCGGCGTATCGCCAAGGCATCAACATCCCGCTGGACTGCCGGGACGGCGCCTGCGGCACGTGCAAGTGTTTCGCCGAAGCCGGGCGTTACGAAATGGGCGACAACTTCATCGAAGACGCCTTGAGCGCCGACGAACTCGCACAAGGTTATGTGCTGACATGCCAGATGCGCGCCGCAAGCGATTGCGTGGTGCGAGTGCCGGTTGGCTCACAAGTCTGCAAAACCGAACAGGCAAATTTTCAAGCGTCGATCAGCGCTGTCCGGCAGTTGTCCGAGAGCACCATCGCGCTGTCGATCAAGGGCGAAGCGCTGAGCAAACTGGCGTTCCTGCCGGGGCAATACGTCAACCTGCAAGTGCCGGGCAGTGAACACAGTCGTGCCTATTCCTTCAGCTCGTTGCAGAGGAATGGCGAGGTCAGTTTTCTGATTCGCAACGTGCCCGGCGGTTTGATGAGCAGCTTTCTCACCGGTCTGGCCAAGGCCGGCGACAGCATGAATCTGGCCGGGCCGCTGGGCAGTTTTTACCTGCGCGAAATCAAACGGCCGCTGCTGTTGCTCGCCGGTGGTACCGGTCTGGCGCCGTTCACCGCGATGCTGGAAAAAATCGCCGAGCAGGGCAGTGCGCACCCGGTGCATTTGATCTATGGCGTGACCAATGACTTCGATCTGGTTGAACTCGATCGCCTTGAAGCCTTTGCCGCACGCATCGCCAATTTCAGCTTCGGCGCTTGCGTCGCCAATCCGCAAAGTGCACACCCGCTCAAGGGCTACGTCACCCAGCACATCGAACCGCGCCACCTCAATGACGGCGACGTCGACGTCTACCTGTGCGGGCCGCCGCCGATGGTGGAAGCGGTCAGCCAATACATCCGCGAGCAGGGCATCACCCCGGCGAATTTCTACTACGAAAAATTCGCCGCAGCCTGATCTCCGTCCGTGAGCCTGCCACTCATCGTGGTGTGTAATTCATCTTTGGGTCTGCCCCTCATCTGTGGGCCTGTCTCTACCTGTGGCGAGGGGATTTATCCCCGATGGGGCGCGCAGCGGCCCTCGCTTTTGCCTTAACAGCAGGGGGCCGCTGCGCAGCCCATCAGGGCGGTGCGACGTTTCGCTAAATCCCCTCACCACAGTTTTCGATATTCGTTTGCATCGAGGTTGTCATGAACAACAGATTCTCCAACAAGGTCGCGCTCGTCACCGGCGCGGCGCAAGGCATCGGCCGCCGCGTCTGCGAGCGCCTGCTCAGCGAAGGCGCGCAAGTCGTCGCCGTCGACCGCTCCGAACTGGTTCACGAACTGCAAGGCGAGGGCGTTCTGGCACTGACTGCCGATCTGGAACAGTACGCCGATTGCGCCCGGGTCATGGCCGAAGCGATCAACACTTTCGGTCGACTCGACATCCTGATCAACAACGTTGGCGGCACCATTTGGGCCAAGCCATTCGAACACTACCAGGTCGAACAAATCGAAGCGGAAGTGCGCCGCTCGCTGTTCCCGACCTTATGGTGCTGCCACGCCGCGCTGCCGTACATGCTCAAACAAGGCAGCGGCGCCATCGTCAACGTTTCCTCAATCGCCACCCGCAGCGTCAATCGCGTGCCGTATGGCGCGGCCAAGGGCGGCATCAACGCACTCACCGCGTGCCTGGCCTTCGAAAACGCCGAGCGTGGCATTCGCGTCAACGCTACTGCACCCGGCGGTACCGAAGCGCCACCTCGGCGCATCCCGCGCAACGACGCCGAACAGTCGGCGCAAGAACAAACCTGGTACCAGCAAATCGTCACGCAAACCCTCGACAGCAGCCTGATGAAACGCTACGGCAGCCTCGATGAACAGGTCGGCGCGATCCTCTTTCTCGCCTCCGACGACGCTTCGTACATCACCGGCGTGACCTTGCCGGTCGGTGGCGGCGACCTCGGCTGAGTACTTCTCAAGGAGCATTGATATGCCGCGAATTCTGATTGAAAGCCTGACGACGATCATCGTCGACCTGCCGACCATTCGCCCGCACAAACTGGCGATGCACACCATGCAGAAGCAGACCCTGGTGATCCTGCGTTTGCGCTGCAGCGATGGCGTTGAAGGCATCGGTGAAGCCACCACCATCGGCGGCCTTGCGTACGGCCATGAAAGCCCGGAAAGCATCAAGGCCAACATCGACGCGCATCTCGCGCCAGCGTTGATTGGCATGGACGCCAACAACATCAACGCGGCGATGCAGCGGCTCGACAAGATCGCCAAGGGCAACACCTTCGCCAAATCCGGCATCGAAAGCGCGCTGCTCGACGCGCAGGGCAAACGCCTCGGCCTGCCCGTCAGCGAACTGCTCGGCGGCCGTGTGCGCGACAGCCTCGAAGTCGCGTGGACGCTGGCTAGCGGCGACACCGCGCGCGACATTGCCGAGGCCGAGCAGATGCTTGAAGTACGGCGTCATCGCATCTTCAAATTGAAGATCGGCGCCAATCCGTTGGAGCAGGATCTCAAGCACGTCGTGGCGATCAAAAAAGCTTTGGGCGATCGCGCCAGTGTGCGGGTCGACGTCAACCAGTATTGGGATGAGTCCCAGGCGATTCGTGGCTGCCAGGTATTGGGCGACAACGGCATTGATCTGATTGAACAGCCGATCTCGCGGGTCAACCGCTCGGGGCAGATTCGTCTGAATCAGCGCAGCCCGGCACCGATCATGGCCGATGAATCGATCGAGAGTGTCGAAGACGCGTTCAGCCTCGCCGCTGACGGCGCCGCCAGCGTGTTCGCCCTGAAAATCGCCAAGAACGGTGGCCCCCGCGCCGTGCTCAGAACCGCGCAAATCGCCGAGGCCGCCGGCATCGCGTTGTATGGCGGCACCATGCTCGAAGGCTCCGTCGGCACGCTGGCCTCGGCCCACGCCTTCCTCACGCTCAAGCAATTGACTTGGGACACCGAGCTGTTCGGGCCGTTGCTGCTGACCGAAGACATCGTCACCGAACGGCCCGAGTACCGCGATTTTCACCTGCACATCCCGCGCAGCCCGGGCCTTGGCCTGACGCTGGACGAAGAGCGGCTGGCGCGTTTTCGCCGTTCCTGAACCGATCACAACAAGAGGAAAGCCACCATGCTGTTCCACGTAAAAATGACCGTGAAATTGCCTGTCGACATGGATCCGGCCATCGCCACTCGACTCAAGGCTGACGAAAAAGAACTGGCGCAACGGCTGCAACGCGAAGGCCAGTGGCGTCACCTGTGGCGCATCGCCGGGCATTACGCCAATTACAGCGTGTTTGATCTGCCAAGCGTCGAAGCGCTGCACGACACGCTGATGCAATTGCCGTTGTTCCCCTACATGGACATCGAGATCGACGGGCTCTGCCGACATCCGTCGTCGATCCACGCCGACGACCGCTGAGCCCCCAACCCTTGTAGGAGTGAGCCTGCTCGCGATAGCGGTCGTTTATTCAGCATCCATAGCGACTGATTGACCGCGATCGCGAGCAGGCTC
>NZ_JASCPK010000113.1:0-20007 GCF_029959385.1 Pseudomonas sp. PS01303 | reverse complement strand
GGATTTATCCCCGCTGGGCTGCGCAGCGGCCCCAAAATCTTGTGAGCGCTGCGCACTCAAACGGGGATAAATCCCCTCGCCACATAATCCCCAGGCCACAAAATCCCCTTGCCACATAAATCCCCACAAAAAATCCTCTGACCATAAAGACTTGGCCACAAAGAACCTATGAAACCCGATAAGCATTAGCGCTCAACCGCGGGACAGGAACACATCGGCCAGCAGTTGATTGCGCGGCAGTCCGGCCAGGTACAGGCACCGGGCGAAGGCGTCGACACTGGCCGTCGAGCCGCAGACTAAAGCCAGGGTTTGTCTGGAGACAAGGCGCAGTTGCGCCAAAGCGGCGGCTGACTCGGCCGCCGTCCACAGTTCGACACTAAGGTTTTCACGCTGGGCAGCAAGCGCCGCAAGGGGTTTGGCCAGATAGTGTTCGCGATCGTCATGGGCCAGGTGAATGACACGGATTGCGCCTTGGTGATCCTGGCGCAACGCTTCACGCAGCACGCCGAACAGCGGGCCTAAACCAGTGCCTGCCGCGAGCAGCCACAGTGGCCGGTCATGCCAGTCGGCGTCGTAATGCAAAGCGCCGCCGCGCAATTCGCCGAGGCGGATCGCATCGCCAATCTGCAAACGCCGGGCGGCGTCGCTGAATTCGCCGGGCTGGCGGCAATCAAGGTGGAATTCGAGAAAACGATCTTCTTCCGGCAAGCTCGCCAGCGAATACGGCCGGGCGATGTGATTGATCCACAGCACCAGATGCTGCCCGGCGCTGTAGCGCAATGGACGTTGCGGGGTCAGGCGCAGACGCAGCACGCTGTCGCTGAGCCAGTCCAGCGCTTCGACCACCGCCGGGCGACCGTCGACAATCGGGTCAAAGGTGTGTACCTGCAAGTCTTCAGTCACCTGACATTGGCAGGCCAGTCTCCAGCCCTCTTGCCGTTGTTCGGCACTCAAGGCATCCGGGCGACTGTCGGCAGGCAAACCTTGTACGCATTGCACCAGACACGCATGGCAGCTGCCGGCGCGGCAGCTGTAAGGCACGGCAACGCCATTCTGGTTGAGAGCGTCGAGCAGATTAGTGCCCGACGCCACCGACCACTGCCGTTCACCGACGCGAAGTTCAGGCATCGACGTTCTCCCACGCCGCCGCACAGCGATTACGCCCGTCGCGCTTGGCCCGATAGAGCGCTTGATCGGCGCGATGCAACGCGTCGTCCAAATCATCGCCCATTTCCAACAAAGTCATATCGACCGAAAGACTGAGGTTGCGCACATTCAGGCCCACCAGTTCGACATCGGCGAACGCAACGCGCAGACGTTCGCAGCACGCGGTCAACTGTTCGGCATCGCAGTTGGGCAGCAACACCACAAACTCTTCACCCCCGTAGCGCGCCAGCACATCACCGTCGCGCAAGCACGCTTGAGCAACGCCGGCGAACGCCTGCAACACTTGATCGCCGGCGGCATGGCCGTGCATGTCGTTGATGCGTTTGAAGTGATCGAGGTCGATCAGCGCCAGGCCGTGCGCCACGTCTTCGTCCATTTCATTGAGCTCGCGCGAGGCCAGACGCAGGAAATGACGACGGTTGAACAGCCCGGTCAGCTCATCGGTGGCGACCAGATCTTCCAGCTGCCGCATCATCCCACGCAGGGTGTCCTGATGCGCCTGCAAGGCAAACCGGCGCTGACGCTGGCGTTGTCGCGAGACCTGAACGAAACGTGCGTAAAGCACCAGCCACGCCAGCACCATCGCCAGAATGCACACTTGCAACGCGGCCAGTGCGGGCTCGGCCAAGCGGAAGTTGTAACCGTCCCACAAGGTGATGGCGCAGAAACTGAAGAACACCAGCAGCGCCGTTCGAATGAACGCGCGTCGACTGAGATGGAACAGCCCGAACAGCAGGATCAGCACGTAAAAAACCAGAAAGGCGCCACGCGCCTCATCCAGATGGGCGATCAGCCAGGTTTGCCAGCCGAGGCCGAGCAGCACCTGCACTTCGGTCATGCTCGGATCGTCGAAGCGCTGATTGCGCCCGGTCCAGAACAAGACGAACAGGGTTGCCTGACTGATCACCACGAGGGCGCTGCCGACGGCCACAGTATTGAGGGATTGTTGGTAATGCCCGGTAAAAAACGCCAGCCACAGTAGCAGCAGAGCCAATCCATAGGTGGCTGCAGCAAGGGCAAAACGTTTGAGCAAAAGACGTTGTATGGCGTTATGGGTCAATCGTTGACTCACCGTGCGATAGGAGGCTGACTGAGTGTCCTACTCTACAGACCGGCTGCCACTTTAGAGGCGTAGTCGATAAATGACCACCGATTTTCGGGCCCGAAAATTGACGTCAAATGCCTGACCTTAAAAGCCCCTCACCCTAGCCCTCTCCCGGAGGGAGAGGGGACTGACTGTGTTGTCTGTTCGAGATACGCCGACTTGAACCAACGAGCCGAACTCAGGTTTTGAAGTCTGCGCAGATCGGCTCCCTTTCCCCCTCGCCCCCTCTGGGGGAGAGGGCTGGGGTGAGGGGGTAAATTCTGAAGTGCTAACCCGATGTCCGATATTCGCCCATCCATGCGACCAACGAATGACTGCCGACGCGTGTATGCCCCTTTGATGCGCGGTATACTGCCGCGCCTTTTTAGCGTCGCGCCAGCAGCCCCGGCGTGCCCGGCCCCAAGGGCCAGCTTCTAGTTGCAAGCTTCAAGCCGCAAGCTCAAGCAGTCCGCGTACTGCTCCAACTTGCCGCTGATAGCTTGAAGCTTGTAGCTGCCCCATAGAATGTTCCCGTCTTTTAGAGGAGCGCGACTCATGACCGTGATCAAGCAAGACGACCTGATTCAGAGCGTTGCCGACGCCCTGCAATTCATTTCCTACTACCACCCCGTGGATTTCATCCAGGCGATGCACGAAGCCTACCTGCGCGAAGAATCGCCAGCGGCCCGTGACTCGATGGCGCAGATCCTGATCAACTCGCGCATGTGCGCCACCGGCCACCGCCCGATCTGCCAGGACACCGGCATCGTCACCGTGTTCGTGCGCGTCGGCATGGACGTGCGTTGGGATGGCGCCACCATGGGCCTGGACGACATGATCAACGAAGGCGTGCGTCGCGCCTACAACCTGCCGGAAAACGTCCTGCGTGCCTCGATCCTCGCCGACCCGGCGGGCGCTCGTAAAAACACCAAGGACAACACCCCGGCCGTGATTCACTACTCCATCGTCCCGGGCAACACCGTGGAAGTGGACGTGGCGGCCAAGGGCGGCGGTTCCGAGAACAAGTCGAAAATGGCCATGCTCAACCCGTCCGACTCGATCGTTGACTGGGTGCTCAAGACCGTTCCGACCATGGGCGCCGGCTGGTGCCCACCGGGCATGCTCGGTATTGGCATCGGCGGCACCGCCGAGAAAGCAGCGGTCATGGCCAAAGAAGTGTTGATGGAATCCATCGACATCCACGAGCTGAAAGCCCGTGGCCCACAGAACCGCATCGAAGAAATGCGTCTGGAGCTGTTCGAGAAGGTCAACCAGTTGGGCATCGGCGCCCAGGGCCTCGGTGGCCTGACCACCGTGCTCGACGTGAAAATCATGGACTACCCGACCCACGCAGCCTCGCTGCCGGTGTGCATGATCCCGAACTGCGCCGCCACCCGTCACGCGCACTTCGTGCTCGACGGTTCCGGCCCGGCCTCGCTGGAAGCTCCACCGCTGGACGCCTACCCGGAAATCGTCTGGGAAGCCGGCCCGTCGGCCCGCCGCGTCAACCTCGACACCCTGACCCCGGAAGACGTGCAGAGCTGGAAGCCGGGCGAAACCGTCCTGCTCAACGGCAAAATGCTCACCGGTCGCGACGCCGCGCACAAGCGCATGGTCGAGATGCTCAACAAAGGTGAAACCCTGCCGGTCGACCTCAAAGGTCGCTTCATCTACTACGTTGGCCCGGTTGATCCGGTCGGTGACGAAGTGGTTGGCCCGGCTGGCCCGACCACCGCGACGCGGATGGACAAGTTCACCCGTCAGATCCTTGAGCAAACCGGTCTGTTGGGCATGATCGGCAAATCCGAGCGCGGCCCGACCGCAATCGAAGCGATCAAGGACAACAAAGCCGTGTACCTGATGGCTGTCGGCGGCGCTGCTTACCTGGTGGCTCAGGCGATCAAGAAGTCGAAAGTGCTGGCATTCGCCGAACTGGGCATGGAAGCGATCTACGAGTTCGAAGTCAAAGACATGCCGGTCACCGTTGCGGTAGACAGCAAAGGTGAGTCGGTACACATCACCGGCCCTGCGATCTGGCAACAGAAGATCAGCGAAAGCCTGGCGGTAGAAGTGCAGTAAGTTTTGCAGCACTGAAAAAGGCCGATTCATCTGCGAGGATGAACCGGCCTTTTTTGTGGGCGTGACCATCGCGATAAAAACCCCGGACAAGCATACAAAATGATCTTGCGCACCTGTCAGATCTGACAGGTTACGCCGCCTGCACTTCTTGATAGCGTCACTCCACCTGCCCCGCATTCGCGCAGTGGATGGAACCATGGCCGATCAAGACCTCAGCATCGTCACCCCGTCAATCTCCAGAAGCGCGTCGATTGCCACCATTGGCAAGGACTGGGGCGTGGTCGGCCCGACGGGCGCAGCTTCTTTTGTGTTGCCGATCCCCTCTTCTGCCGGACGTGGCTGGGATCCGCAACTGTCACTGTCTTACAGCAGCCAGACCGGCAATGGTTCGTTCGGGATTGGCTGGGGAGTGGGCCTGGCGCAGATCAGTCGCCGTACCCACAAAGGCGTGCCGCGCTACACCGATCTCGACGAAATCGTCGGCCATGACGGCGAGGTGTGCAGACCTGAGTTTGAGAGCGATGGATCGATCAAATCGCGCCAGGAAAGTCAGTACAACGGTGTGGATATCGGCCTGCATGAGGTGGTGCGCTATTGGCCTGAGGTCGAAAGCGATTTTACTCTCCGCGAATACTGGAAGCCTGTAGCAGACCAAACGCCTTTCTGGCTGATTCATGGCGCCGATGGCTCGCTGCAGGTGTACGGCAAGACCCCGTCTTCACGCATTGCAGATCCGGATGATCCACAGCGCGTGAGCGCGTGGCTAATCTGCGAAAGCCTGAATTCACGTGGCGAACACATCTGCTACGAATACAAGGCCGATGAAAAAGCCCCCGGCAGCGACGATGACCCCAGCGCCCAGCGGTACCTGCAACGCGTCTGGTATGGCAATGCCGAGGCCAACGCAGACTTGTACGCCTGGAGTAACGCCAACCCTGCGGACATGAGTTGGCATTTTCATCTGCTGTTCGACTATGGCGAGCGCAGCACGGCGTACTCGGACAAACCTGCCTACGTCGGCGACAAGCCCTGGCTGCTGCGCAAGGACACGTTTTCCACTTACGGCCAAGGCTTTGAGGTCGGCACTCAGCGGCTGTGTCAGCAGGTGTTGATGTTCCATCATTTTCCGCTGGAAACGGGGCCCGACCCGGTGCTGGTTCGGCGGCTGCTGCTGGAGTACTCCAACAACCCGCAAACCGGCGGCTACAGCCTGCTGTCGGCCGCGCACTACCAAGCGTATGACAGCAGCGCTTACGTGGAAAACACACCTCCGGTGGAGTTTGACTACTCACCGTTCGTCATCAACAAAAGCCCTTCGCGCCTGTTTGAATCCGAGGCCATGCCGGGGATCGATACCGGGACGTATCGCTGCGTGGATTTGTACGGTGAAGGCGCTGTCGGTTTTCTCTGCTCCTACAACAATGCCTGGTACTACCGTGAGCCTGTCCGAGAAAGCAGCGGCCCGGATGCGATTGGCTACACACCGTGGACACTGCTGGAAAAAATCCCCGTCGCCAACAGCCAGCCGAACGCGCGGCAGATCCTCACCGATCAGACCGGAGATGGCCGGCTCGACTGGATCACGGTTGAACAAGGCATCAGCGGTTACAACACATTGAATGCCGATCGGCGCTGGACGGCGTTCACCGCGTTCCGCACCTTCCCGGCGGAGTATTTGCACACCCTCGCACAACTCGGTGATCTGTCCGGCGATGGCCTCAGCTCGATTGCCTTGATCGGGCCGCACTCGGTGCGCCTGTATGCCAATCGCCGCGAGGAAGGTTTCGCCAAAGCCGAGGAAGTGGATCACACGTCCGACCGGTTGCCGTTGTTCGGTCCTTCGCGCAGCCAACTGGTGATGCTGGGCAACTTGCGCGGCACCGACATGCCGGAGTTGTTCAGCATCAGTCACGATCAAATCAAGTGCTGGCCCAATCTCGGGCACGGCACATTTGCCCATGGCCGCGTCATCTCCAGCCTGCCCTTCACCTATGGGCAGTTCGATACCGATCGGGTACGCATCGCCGATCTGGACGGTTCCGGCGCCCCCGCCCTGCTCTATCTGAACAGTGAAGGCTTCGACATTTACCTGAATCGGGCCAGCAACGGTTTCGAGCAAACGCCGATCCACGTGCCGTGGCCGCAGGATGTGCGTTATGACCCCTTGTGCCAGGTCACTGTCGCCGATCTGCAAGGTCTGGGCTGCGAGAGCCTGATCCTCACCGTAGCGCACAGCAAACCGCAGCACTGGCGCTATGACTTTGTTTCGGCCAAACCTTATCTGCTGACAGCCAGCAATAACAACATGGGCTGTAGCGCGAGCGTAAGTTACCGCAGCAGCGCGCAGGAATGGCTGGACGAGAAAACCCGACGGCTTGCCGAGCAGCCGACACAGACGCCGGCTTGTTACCTGCCGTTCCCGATTCAGGTGGTCAGCCGGCAAAGCCAACTGGATGAAATCACCGGCAATTGCACCACCCAGTTGTTCCGGTACGCCGAAGGTTTTTACGATGGCAAGGAGCGCATGTTTCGCGGCTTCGGCTTCGTCGAACAAACCGACAGTGAGAGCGCCAGTCCGGCTGATGACGCCAGCTTCACTGCGCCAGTGCGGGTGTGCAGCTGGTTTCATACCGGACAATCAATGGATCGCTCACGCGAGGGCTATTTCAAGCGCGACGCCGATGCCGTTGCGCTGGGCAGCACCGTGTTCAGCCAGTATCACCCCAGCGATGAATGCGATGTCGTGGTGACGCCACCCGAAGATGCTCACGACGAAATAGCCAGAGCACTGGCCGGTTCCATTGCCCGCATCGAGACCTACGCTGCCGACGCTGATCCCGCTGTCGCTGCGCCCTTCGCGGTGCAGGAAACCCGCTATCTGATTCGCGAAGTTCGCCCCAAAGGCGCACACGATGCGGCGCGGGTATTGCTGCCGATGGCGCTGGAACAGATCAACTACGCCTACGACCGGTTTATCGACGACCCACTGTGCACTCACGACATTACGCTGTGCCGGAATGCGTACGGATTGCCAACCCATGACGTGACAGTCAGCTACGCCCGGCGCCTGACTGAAGCCTCGCCGCCGCCCTTTACCGATCCGGATCATCAGCAATGGTGGCGCGACGCTCATGATCCCGCGCAACAGTCTTACTACCTGAAAGAGAGCCGGGCGCGGTTTATCGACCTGAATCAGAATCCACAACAATGGCGGCTGGGCCTGACTTTTCAGCAGCGCGGTAATGCCTTGGTACTGCCTAAAGGTTCTCTGCCCGAAGGCCTGTCGCCCGCTCAAGTGTCGTACGAACACCTGATCGAACATCAGGGCTCACTGCATTGGCAGACCGAACGCGTGCTGACCACACAATCGGTGCAGCGTTATCTCAAGACCCTCGACCAGTCTCCCCTGCCGGACGGTGAAGCCGAATTTGCAGCGTTGCCGGGCCCTCTCGAACTGGCGCAAATGGACAAGACCGCGCTGGACGCTTACAGCGAATTGGCGAACTTCGATATTCGCGCGCAACTGACCCGCATCGGTTACACCCCGATGCCGTTTTTGTTCAAGCAAACGCCCGAGGACGACAGCGCTCGCAATCTCTGGTCGTCGCGCTACAACTTCGCCCGTTATGCCGGGCCAGAAGGTTTTTACAATGTCCAGGCGTTCAACGAAACGCCCAGCCACGGCGTGACAACGGCCGAATACGACGCTTACCGTTTGGCGGTCACTCGGGTGGTGTTGCCTGATGGCTGCACGACCCACGCTCGATACGATTATTTGCATCAGCTCCCTGAGCAGATTACCGATGCCAACGACAACATCGAAGAAGTGATTTACCTGCCCTCGGGTCAACCGCTGGCGGTGAGTTTCTACGGCACTGAAAACAGTGTGCCGGCGGGATTCAAGCCGCTAAGCGAGTATCAGCTGCCGACAGATCCAGACCCTGCAGCGGCCATCGAACACCCGGCCGAAGCGGTGCAAAAAGCCGCCAGTACATTGCGCAAGAATCTGTTCAGCTGGATGGGCAATGTCTTGCCTGATGTCAGCACCGAACAACTGCTCGAATGGATTGGCCAGCGCCATGTTTTGCCCAGCGGCCATATACGAGCCAGTGCGCGTCTGCAGCTTGCTCGCTCGCAGGTTCTGACACCCGCACAACAACTGCTGAGTGCCGCCGTTGCTGCGGCCGCGCGCGATCCGGTGCACAGCGTGATGCTCAGCGCCGACCGTTACCCCGATGATGCAACGGCGGCGCAGATCCATATCGTCAAAGCCTGTGTCGACGGCTTCGGGCGGCCCTTGCAGACTCAACAACGGGTCGATCCCGGTCTGGCGTATGTCGTGGCGGCTGACGGCTCGCTGGTCATCGAAAACGGTCAACTGGTTGAAGCGTTGGCTGATCCGCGCTGGCGCATCAGCGAACGCATCGACTACAACAACAAAGGGCTGCCGATCCGCCAATACCGCGCGTTTTTTGCCAACGTCCACGGTTACGTTAACGACCACTCCCTGCGCGAATACGGCTTTTACGATCAACTGTTTTATGACGAGCTTGGGCGGCTGATCAAAGTGATCAATGCCACCGGTGACTTCTCTCGCGAGACTTATCACCCTTGGTATAAAACCAGCGAAGACGCCAATGACACCGCAGAGCCGGCGCCTGCAAAACCCTCGCGGACACTGCACTGATGAACAGCGATGTCCACCTGCGCACACCGTCACTGACGGTGAACAATGGCTGTGGCTGGCCGGTTCGGCAGATCGCCTACCTGCGCACGGTTGCCGAGGAAACGCCCGTCGCCCTGGTCAGCCGTCAGCAACACGACGTTGCCGGACGGATCATCGAGCAATGGGATGCGCGCCTGCCGCATCCCAATCTCACTAGTGTTTACGGGTTGGCCGGTGCGCCACTGAAAGTCGATAGCGTCGACGCTGGCTGGCGCTTGAACCTGCCGGGGCTGGCCGGGGAAATCCTTGAACGCCGCGATGAACGCGGCAGTCTTTGGCGCACGACATACGATGAGCAGTTACGCGTTGTCGCTGTAGAAGAAAACGCCCAGCCGAATGTTGAAACCTTTAGTTATGCAGATGGCTTGGCCGATGCCGGTCAGAACTTGCGGGGCCGTCTTCTCAGCCACATGGATCAGTCCGGCAGTCTGGCGATGCACAGCTACGGACTGGCGGGCTCGGCGCTGCACGATACGCGCACCTTTCACGATGCTCAGGCGTTTTCCAGCGCTCGCACGTTCGGCCCTCTAGGGCCTGTGCTGGAGCAAACCGATGCCGGTGGCCACCGGCAACAATCGCATTACGATCTGGCCGGCCAGCTCAGCCACGTAGCGTTAAAAATCGATGCTGCAACCGATTGGCAGCCTGTGCTGATCGAGGCGCAGTACAACGCTGCCGGGCAAATCATCCTGCAGCAAACGGGCAACGGTGTAACCAGCCGCTGGCACTACGATTCGGCCAACGGACGCCTGCATCGGCAATCGGCGACATCGCAGCAGTCGGCAACGCTGCAAGACTTTGAGTATGCATACGATCGCGTCGGCAACCTCACCCGAATCCTCGACCACGTCTTTACGCCCAGTTACTTCGCCAACCAGCGGGTTGATGGCCACCGCGAGTTCAGTTACGACTCACTGTACCGGCTGAGCAGTGCCAGTGGTTACGACGATGCCGCGCCCACTGATCATCCGGGCCGACCCGAACCGGGCAACCCTGCTGACCGGCGCAATTATTTGCAGACCTATGCGTACGACAGCGGCGGCAACCTGATCGAACTGCGCCATGTGCGCGCTGACGCCAACCTGACGCAACGGATGTCGATCGACCCGAACAGCAATCGCGCCGTACGTAGCAATGAACTCGATCCGCAGCCTGACTTTGACACACTGTTCGACCGCCACGGCAACCTGCTGACGCTGCAACCTGGTCACCCAATGACATGGAGCGCACGCGATCAACTGACCGACGTCACGCTGGTGAAGCGCGATAACGATCCCGATGATCAAGAGCACTATCGCTATAGCCAAGGGGGGCGCGTCTACAAGCGTCACGACTTCGATTCGAGTAAACACTTCCACGAGGTGCGTTACCTGCCAGGGCTGGAAATCCGCCGCAAAGACAATGGCGAAGAGTTGCACGTGATCAGCGTCGGCAACGCACGGTGCCTGCATTGGGCAGCTTCACCGCCCTCCGGGATTCCTCAGAATCAACTGCGCTACACCCTCGAAGATCACTTGGGCTCGTGCCTGTTGGAGCTGGATCAACTGGGCCAGACCATCAGCCACGAAGGCTATTACCCGTTCGGTGCCACGGCCTGGATGACGGCACGCTCACTGATCGAAGTCGCCTACAAATTCATTCGTTACTCGGGCAAGGAAATGGATGTCAGCGGTCTGTATTACTACGGTGCGCGCTACTACGCGCCGTGGGTACAGCGTTGGGTCAGCGCCGACCCGTTGGGCGCAGTGGACGGGCTGAATCTGTATGCGTTCGTGGGCAACAATCCGTTGCGCTATGTGGATGCAGGCGGGGGCAGTAAAGCGCAAGCGGATATCAGGCTTTCTTCGGCCTTCATCTCTGCTGTAGGCGAGTTTGCCGATCACACCAATCGCGTGATGCATAACGTTATCAACCAAAAGCACCTTGTCCGAAACTTGTTGGCCAATACGGGGGTAGAGGTGATCAAAGGTGCCGCGGGAACTGTTGCCGGGTTTTACTCAGCGCAAGTGCTCGATTCCTTAGTGCCCAGTGTGCCTGGCGTGCCCCATCTGGGAACTGGCGGCTTGATCGCGGGCAACTTCGCCGGGGACATGGTCAACGAAGTACTGGATCCGCTGGCAAACTTTGCAGCGAGTAAAACAGGGCTCACGCTCGGCCCCCTGATTCCGCAAACGTCAACCATGTCAGTGGCCAAAATCAACAGCAAATTGGGCATCAAGGAACAGGCTAAAGACATCACAAGCGTAAGCGACTTTACGGAGCAAGTGATCAACCCGGCACTCAACGCTGTGCTCAACCCTGACTTCATGATGAATCGAGTCATGAGCTCCTGGCTCTCAATCATTCCCGCTACGTTGAGTACCTTTCAGCGTGCGATTGAAGTCGAGGACATTAAAGTTGGCCTCGATCCGGTCAAGATGAACAAAATCGAAGCGATGTACACCGATTGGCAACAGGCTGTCGGGGAACATGCCGACAACTACGAGGCGGCGTTCACAGCGCTCGGGACTGATGTCCTTGCCTCGTCCGGGATAGGCAAAGGCTCTATCAGCCTCGCATCCTTACGCCAGCAAACCCAAGCCGTGCAGGCAAATATCAGCCAGGGCCTGGCGGGCATTGCTGCCTACAGGCAAATGAACACTACCGACAACCGCTATTTAAGAGCGCAAGCCCACCCGCAAAACAAGGTCCACTCGCGTCTGTACAACTGGTGGACGCATGAGAACAAAATGTAGCTCGATCCATTGGCAGACACCTGCTCTGAAGGTGCGGGACAGCCGTCAGTTGACGGTGCGCGAGGTGCGCTATTTGCGCAGCGCAGAGTCGGTTGAAGCGCAGCCGCTGGTGACTCGCCAGCAATATAATCCTGCCGGTCATCAGGTGGAACAACGAGATCCGCGCCTGTTCGACGCCAGCACGCCTGCCAATGTCGCGACCGTTTACTCGCTGTCCGCTCACCCGCTGATGATCGACAGCGTTGACGCCGGTTGGCGACTGAACCTGCCGGGCATGGCCGGACAAGCGCTGGAGCGTTGGGACGGGCGCGGTAACCACTGGCAAACCTGCTTTGATGAGCAACTGCGCGTATTGAGTGAGGCAACCGCCGACTCTGGCCACCTGGAAACGCGCAACTACGCCGATGCCTCCGCCGACAGTGGCCACAATCTGTGCGGCCAGATGACCACATTGAAAGACACCTCAGGCTCGCTGACCTTCCAGAGCTTTGCCTTGTTCGGTCAGCCGCTTGAACAAACCCGTACCTTCGCAGATTCGCAATCTCACACCAGCCGGCAATCGTTCGGCTCGCTAAATCAGCTGCTGACGCAAACCGACGCGGGTGGTCATCGACAGACTTTTTCTTACGATGTGGCCGGCCAGGTCGCGCAGGTTTCTTTACAGCGTCAGGGCAGTGAACCTCAAAGCATCTTGCAACGTGCGCAATACAACGCTCACGGCCAGATCATCGAGCGGCTGGCGGCCAATAACGTCGTCAGCCAATGGCTTTACGATCCTGCCAATGATTGGCTGCTAAGCGCTCAAGCCGGCGTTGCCGGGCAACCGCTGCTGCAAAACTTTGAATACGCCTACGATGCCGTCGGCAATGTACTGCGGATCGACGATTCCACATTTACACCGGTGTATTTCGCCAACCAGTACATTGATGGCCACCGAGCGTTCAGCTATGACTCGCTTGATCGGTTGATCACGGCCAGCGGCCATGACGCCGCCCCGGCCTCTGAGATTCCGGGCAGACCCTCGCCCAGTGATCCGAACAACCTGCGCAATTACACGCAGCACTTTGAATACGATGTGGCCGCCAACCTGATCAAACAGGTGCACGAACGCGCCACGGGCGGCTACACGCGACAGATGCAAGTCGCGCCATCGAGCAACCGTGCGCTGCCTTGGCAAGCCGACGATCCGCCACCGGATTTCGCCACTGCTTTCGATGCCCATGGCAACCTGCTCAACTTGCGCCACGGCCCGCAACTGGCCTGGAACGCGCTGGATCAACTGCGCCAGATCACCCTGCTCAAGCGCAACAATGCTTTAGCAGATGATCAGGAAGCGTACCTCTACAGCCTGGGCGAACGCGTCTCCAAACGCCTTGAAAGCCACAGCGTCGGCGCATCACATTTTCAACAGGTGCGTTACTTGCCAGGGCTGGAAATCCGCACCCGCGACAGCGGCGAAGAACTGCACGTCATCATCCTGCCCGACAACGTGCGTTGCCTGCATTGGCGTAGCGCGCCACCGGCGGACGTCGCGAACAATCAACTGCGTTACAGCCTCGGTGATCACTTGGGTTCCAGCGCGACCGAACTTGATGAACAGGCGCGAGTGCTCAGTCAGGAAACCTACTATCCGTTCGGCGGCACCGCGATTTGGCTGCCCCATTCCAAAAGCGCGGGGGATTACAAAACCATTCGTTATTCGGGCAAGGAGATGGATGTCAGTGGGCTGTATTACTACGGTGCGCGGTATTACGCGCCTTGGTTGCAGCGCTGGGTGAGCGCGGATCCGGCGGGGGATGTGGATGGGCTGAATCTGTATGTGATGGTGGCGAATAATCCGCTGCTTTATGTCGACAAAATGGGTAATGCAAAAGCGGTATTTGGTAATGGATTCAGGGGATTGATTGGCAATGTTGACTTCGACGGCGCTACCAGTGCGACAACTCTGCTGAGCACACTGAAGGAAAAATTCGAGGGACACATTCCCGATGGGATCGATGTCGATGAGCTGGTGACCAACACCAGTTTTTTGAAGTTCGCCGGCTCCCAATATGGATTAAGGACAGCATTCAACGGGTTCAGAGCAGCAATGCTCGCATCCGTCCCGGCAGGAGGTGTGGGGGGAGTCATCTATGAAATCGCCAATGGCAACTATGATGCAGCGGCGATGGCTGCCAGCAGCGCGATCGGCCTTGCGGGTACGGTCTTGGGTGGTGGTTTGTTAGGTGCTGCCACCACCCTGGTTTCGCGCTATGTCAATTTAAGAACCGGTCTGGAAAAAGTAAAAGCGCTGCGCGATCAAGAAACTGAAACAGCGCTTGAGATATTTCATGATGCTGTTCAGTCAAGCAGCGAAATTGCCAATAGCGAACGACAGGTCGAAACGCTCGCCCAACTCCGTGTATCGACTGTCATCCTCGATGCCCTGACGCCAGAAGATCGGGCGACCTACTTTGCACAGCGTGACAAACTACCTGACGACCAACAACGAGCAGTTGCATCGCTGGTCAATGAAGGTGTTGCCCCGTTCGATGCAATCAGCACTGTAGTGGAAAAGGCACAATCGCAAAGGCTTCCCAACAGAATCATAAATTGGGTATTCCCTGCCAGATCCCATGCTTTGGCCGAATCTCAGGTGTGATTTCAATCTTCAACCAGAACATCGAATCCCCCCTGCCCATGCTATCTTTCCCGCCCGACCTGCCACCCATCTGCCCAGCATGCTGCCGACTTCCCGTACCTTGCGTCTGTCGTTGTATTCCCTGCTGATCGTCGCCGGTGCGGCCGTTGCCGCGACCCTTGCCATCCGCCACGCCGAACGTCAGGCGCTGGAGGAAGATGCGGCGCGTGCCAATCAGCAACTGGCGCTGTACGCCAACTCGTTGCACACCCTGATCGACCGCTATCGCGCCTTGCCCGCCGTGCTGGCGCTGGATCCGCAATTGCGCTCGGCGCTGGCAGGTTCAGTGGATGCCGAAGAGCAGGCAGCACTGAATCTGAAGCTGGAAAAGATCAACGGTGCGGCGCAGTCCTCGACCCTTGAATTGCTCGACCACACGGGCCTTGCCGTGGCGGCGAGCAACTGGCGCCTGCCGAGCAGTTACGTCGGCCACAACTACGGCTTCCGCCCCTATTTCAGTCAGACCCGCACGCAGGGCACCGGGCGTTTTTATGCGGTGGGCGTGACCAGCGGCATTCCCGGTTACTTCCTGTCCAGCGCGGTGCTGGGCGACAAGGATGAGTTTCTCGGGGCGATGGTGGTCAAGCTGGAATTCCCCGAACTGGAACGGGAATGGAGCCAGGGCAGCGACACGCTGCTGGTCAGCGATGCGCGCGGGATCATCTTCATCGCCAATCAGCCGGGCTGGCGCTATCGCGCGCTGCGACCGCTGAGTTCCAGCGACATGGCCGAGATCAAAGCCACCCGCCAATACGACAAGCAAGCGCTGGTGCCGCTGACGCATCTGGCACTGCGCAGTTTTGACGACAACAGCGATCTACGCCGCGTTGAAGGCCCGCAAGGCACGGCGGATTATCTGTGGGAATCCCTGCCGCTGGCCGCCGAAGGCTGGACGTTGCATCTGCTGCGTCACCCGCAGGTGGCCTTCGAAGATTTGCGCAACGCCGGGCTCGCCGCTGCCGGGGTGTGGCTGGCGCTGGTGTTTTTGCTGCTGTTCCTCAATCAGCGCTGGCGTCTGGCGAAAATGCGCCAGCGTAGCCGCGAAGAACTCGAACAATTGGTCGAAGAACGCACCCGCGATTTGCGTACCGCGCAGGACGGTCTGGTGCAGTCGGCCAAACTCGCGGCGCTGGGGCAAATGTCGGCGGCGCTGGCCCACGAAATCAATCAACCGCTGACCGCTCAGCGCATGCAACTGGCGACTCTGCGGCTGCTGCTCGACCATGGCCGCGTCGACGATGCATACAAAGCGTTGAAACCGGTGGACGAGATGCTCACGCGCATGGCGGCGCTCACGGGCCATCTGAAAACGTTCGCGCGCAAGAGCCCGAGTGGTTTGCGCGAGCGTCTGGATCTGGCCACGGTGGTCGATCAGGCGCTGCAATTGCTCGATGCGCGTCTGCGTGACGAACAGGTCAGTCTGGTGCTGCACCTGACGCGGCCGGCGTGGGTGCGCGGCGATGCGATCCGTCTCGAACAAGTGCTGATCAATCTGCTGCGCAACGCCCTTGATGCGATGCAAGGCAAAACCTGCAAGCGTCTGGAGATTCGTCTGGAAGTCGACGAACAATTGTGGCGCCTGAGCGTCATCGACAATGGCGGCGGCATTGCCGAAGAGCATCTGAGTCAGGTGTTCGATCCGTTCTTCACCACCAAACCGGTAGGCGACGGTTTGGGTCTGGGGTTGGCGGTTTCCTTCGCCATCGTGCATGAATCCGGCGGTCGCCTGAGCGCCGACAATGGCGAGAGCGGCGCGGTGTTCAGCCTGACGCTGCCAATCGATCTGGAGGCGCATATCTGATGCTCAATTCGGTGATGGTGGTCGATGACGAAAGCAGTATTCGCAACGCAGTCGAGCAGTGGCTGAGCCTGTCGGGGTTCGAGGTGCAGTTGTTCAGCCGCGCCGAAGAATGCCTCGCCGCGCTGCCCGCGCATTTCCCCGGGGTGATCCTCAGCGACGTGCGCATGCCGGGCATCGGTGGCTTGGCGTTGTTGGCCGAAGTGCAGAAGCGCGACGCGGATCTGCCGGTAATTTTGCTCACCGGCCATGGCGATGTGCCGATGGCGGTCGAAGCCATGCGCGACGGCGCGTACGACTTTCTGGAGAAACCGTTCAGCCCGGAAACGCTGTTGGGCAGCCTGCGCCGGGCGCTGGATAAACGCCGCCTGGTGCTGGAAAACCGCGCGCTGCACGAGCAGGCCGACAACCGCGCCAAACTCGATACGACGTTGCTCGGGGTGTCGCGTGGTTTGCAGACACTGCGTCGGCAAGTGCTCGATCTGGCGGCGCTGCCGGTCAACGTGTTGATCCGTGGCGAAACCGGCAGTGGCAAGGAACTGGTTGCGCGTTGCCTGCATGATTTCGGCCCGCGTGCGGACAAGCCGTTTGTGGCGCTGAACTGCGCGGCGATCCCCGAGCAGTTGTTTGAAGCCGAGTTGTTCGGGCATGAGAGCGGCGCGTTTACCGGTGCCTCGGGCAAGCGCATCGGCAAGCTGGAATACGCGTCTGGTGGCACGCTGTTTCTCGATGAAATCGAAAGCATGCCGCTGGCCCAGCAAGTGAAATTGCTGCGGGTGTTGCAGGAGCAGAAGCTCGAGCGCTTGGGTTCGAATCAAAGTATTCGCGTGGATTTGCGCATCGTTGCGGCGACCAAACCGGATCTGCTCGACGAGGCGCGGGCCGGGCGTTTTCGTGAGGATCTGGCGTATCGCTTGAACGTCGCGGAGTTGCGCCTGCCGCCGCTGCGTGATCGTCGTGAAGACATTCCGTTGCTGTTTGAAACCTTCGCGCAGAGTGCGGCTGAACGTTTGGGGCGGACTTTTCCGCCGTTGAGCGGCGCGCAGTTGAGTCATCTGCTCAGCCACGACTGGCCGGGCAATGTGCGGGAACTGGCGAACGTCGCCGAGCGACAAGTGCTGGGGCTGGGGCTGGATGAACCGGCGCCGGGGATTGATCCGGGGCAATCGCTGGCGGCGCAGCAGGAAGCGTTTGAGGCGCAGTGTTTGCGCGCGGCGCTGACGCGGCACAAGGGTGATGTGAAAGCGGTGCTTGAAGAGCTGCAACTGCCAAGACGGACGTTTAATGAAAAGATGCAGCGGCATGGGTTGAGTCGGGAGATGTTTCTGTAGCGCATGTACTTGATCGTTCCCACGCTCCGCGTGGGAATGCAGCCCGGGACGCTCTGCGTCCCCACCAGAGCCGAACGCAGAGCGTCCGTTGAGGCATTCCCACGCAGAGCGTGGGAATGATCGGAGTGAGCGATATTCCGCTCATAGATCCTCTGCGATGAGCGGATTTCCGCTCACCCGATCCCGTCAACCCCTCTAAACCGCCCCTCCCCCCGTTGGCACACCTCCTGCTATAGCCCACGCAGGCTGCGTTTTAACGCGCTCCACAAAAACAATTAAACGAAGGATCCTTCAATGGATAACTCCAACGCCCTGCCACTTAGGTCGGCTGCCGTGCCCGCCAAAGAAAGAACCACCGCCAGCCGGATCAAATCGATCTTCAGCGGTTCCGTCGGCAACATGGTCGAGTGGTACGACTGGTATGTGTATGCCGCCTTCTCGCTGTACTTCGCCAAATCCTTCTTCCCTGCCGGCTCCTCCACCGCACAACTGATGAACACCGCTGCGATCTTCGCCGTGGGCTTCCTCATGCGTCCGATCGGTGGCTGGCTGATGGGCCTCTACGCTGACAAGGTCGGGCGCAAGAAAGCGCTGATGGCCTCGGTCTACCTGATGTGCTTCGGCTCGCTGTTGATCGCGCTCAGCCCGAACTACGAAACCATCGGCATCGGCGCGCCGATCCTGCTGATCTTCGCCCGTCTGCTGCAAGGCCTGTCGGTCGGTGGCGAGTACGGCACCTCGGCGACCTACCTGTCCGAGATGGCGACCAAGCAACGTCGCGGCTTCTTCTCCAGCTTCCAGTACGTAACCCTGATCTCCGGCCAGCTCATCGCGCTCGGCGTGTTGATCGTGCTGCAAAACGTGCTGACCACTGAACAGCTGTACGCATGGGGCTGGCGTATTCCGTTCGCCATCGGCGCACTGTGCGCAGTCGTTGCGCTGTACCTGCGTCGCGGCATGGAAGAAACCGAGTCGTTCACCAAGAAAGAGAAGTCCAAGGAAAGCGCGATGCGCACCTTGATGCGTCATCCAAAGGAATTGATGACCGTGGTCGGCCTGACCATGGGCGGAACGCTGGCGTTCTACACCTACACCACCTACATGCAGAAATACCTGGTGAACACCGTCGGCATGAGCATCTCCGACTCGACCACTATTTCCGCAGCCACGCTGTTCCTGTTCATGTGCCTGCAACCGATCATCGGTGGCCTCTCGGACAAGATCGGTCGTCGTCCGATCCTGATCGCTTTCGGCGTGCTGGGCACGATCTTCACCGTGCCGATCCTGATGACCCTGCACACCATTCAAACTTGGTGGGGCGCATTCTTCCTGATCATGGCGGCGCTGATCATCGTCAGCGGCTACACCTCGATCAACGCGGTGGTGAAGGCCGAACTGTTCCCGACTGAAATCCGCGCGCTGGGCGTCGGCCTGCCGTACGCACTGACCGTGTCGATCTTCGGCGGCACCGCTGAATACATCGCGCTGTGGTTCAAGAGCATTGGTATGGAAACCGGTTACTACTGGTACGTGACGGCGTGCATCGCCGTGTCGCTGCTGGTGTACGTGACCATGAAAGACACCCAGAAGCATTCGCGGATCGTGACTGACTGATTGGGTTTTCACAGCCACTGCAATGGTGGCTGTGATGGCTCTATCGCGAGCAGGCTCACTCCTACATTTGGAATGCGTTCCCCTGTAGGAGTGAACCTGCTCGCGATTGGAGTCGACACGCTCTCCAGCCCTGTATGAAAAATCTGTCACCCGCCCCCACCCGCCATTAATCGCTAATTAATGCTGGCGCGACATCCTGCCCCTACCTGATCGATGACCTGCGCGACGTTCGCTTCGACGACGTAAGCGATTTAAATGCGCCGCCCTTAACATCAATTTAATCGATAGCTTTTAGCATTATTTTGCGCTTTTTAATCGAATTGATCGGCGTAGCATTAAACCCAAGCAAGACACACACCCCCAACGCATTCGGAGTACACGACCATGAAAACCAAACTGATCCTCGCCTTCGCCCTGTCCGTACTGGCTGCCAACACCTTCGCCGCCGACGGTTACGACCGCACCGGTTCTGCTGTGGCTGCTGATGGTTATGACCGCACGGGTTCTGCCGCTGTTGCTGCTGATGGTTACGACCGCACCGGTTCGGCGACTGTTGCTGAAGATGGCTACGACCGCACCGGCTCCGCGACTTTCGCCGCCGACGGTTATGACCGCACCCAATCCGCTGCCATCAGTTAATCGCTGCTGCACAGCGCACAGCCCGGCTTCGGCCGGGCTTAGTTATTTCTGGGGTAACACAAATTCCGAATGCCCCCCGTTCCCCTGTAGGAGTGAGCCTGCTCGCGATAGCGTTTCATCAGTCAACATTGATGTGACTGACACACCGCTATCG
>NZ_JASCPK010000112.1:0-20148 GCF_029959385.1 Pseudomonas sp. PS01303 | reverse complement strand
GAGGGGATTTATCCCCGTTGGGTCGCGCAGCGGCCCCATAAAAGCGGGGTCTGCTACGCAGCCCAACGGGGATGAATCCCCTCGCCACAGGGTTCACTCCTACAAAGGAGCACGCGGCGGATTGCCAGTAATCCATCGCAATTTATGTAAACCGCGTTAGATAAAAACAGTTAATAACAATAAAGACGAGGATGTAGGGATGAAAAAGAAACACGTCAATGCCCGGTTGATCTGCCAAGTATCAGCTGCGGCGGCATTGGTGCTGGCCGGTAACGCCATGGCGGCGGATGCCTTCAGCTCCGATTCGAAATGGATGACCGGTGACTGGGGTGGCGAGCGTACCAAGCTGATCGAGCAGGGTATCGACATCAAGGCCGACTACGTTGGGGAAGTCGGTGGCAACCTGAACGGTGGCTACAACGACGACAAGACTGCGCGTTACGCTGACCAGTTCGGTCTGGGCGTGGCACTCGATCTGCAAAAGCTGTGGGGCTGGGACAACACTCAGGCCAAGATCCAGCTGACCAACCGTAACGGTTACAACATCTCCAACGACCGCGTTGGCGATCCGCGTGCCGGCACCCTGAGCTCCTCGCAGGAAGTTTACGGTCGTGGCCACATGGTGCGTCTGACCCAGTTGTGGATTCAGCACCAGTTCTTCGACAACAAACTCGACGTCAAGGCCGGTTACTTCGGTGAAGGCGAAGACTTCAACACCTTCCCGTGCGACTTCCAGAACCTGGCGTTCTGCGGTTCCCAAGTGGGTAACTGGGCCACCAACATCTGGTACAACTGGCCCGTCAGCCAGGCTGCGATTCGCGTGAAGTACAACATCAACGACGAGCTCTACGCGCAAATCGGTGCTTACAACCAGAACCCGTCGCAGCTGGAACACGGCAACGGCTTCAAACTCAGCGGCAGCGGCACCAAAGGTACTGTGTTGCCGGTTGAATTGGTCTGGTCGCCGAAGGTCAACAGCCTGCCGGGCGAATACCGCGTCGGTTACTACAAGAGCACGGCCGATGCCGACGACGTTCGTGAAGACGTCAACGGTTTCGACGCGGCTACCACGGGCGACGCGTACAAAACCCACAGCAGCAAAAGCGGCTACTGGTTTGTGGCGCAACAGCAACTCACCAGCCACAACGGTGATGCTTCTCGCGGTCTGAACATCGCGGCCAACGCCACGTTCCACGACAAAGACACCAACTTCATCGACAACTACCAGTCGGTGATGTTTGTCTACAAGGGCCCGTTTGACGCGCGTCCGAAGGATGACGTCGGTATCGGCGCGGCACGTATCCACGTCAACGATGACGTGAAGAAAAACGCCGAGCTGCTCAACGTTTCCAACGGTGTGTCGGATTACGACAATCCGGTGTTCTCGCCGATTCGTGAGACCGAATACAACTACGAAATCAACTACGGCTTCCACGTAACAAACTGGCTGACCGTACGTCCTAACCTGCAGTACATCACTCACCCGGGCGGTGTGGATGATGTGGACAACGCATTGGTCGCTGGCCTGAAAATTCAGTCTACGTTCTAACGCGTCTGCGATAAGCTCCTCTCTATGTGCGCATATTTGCGGACAGCCAAGGCTGTCCGCTTTTTTTTGTGACACAGGTTTGATGTGTTGCTTGATGATTTTTGTGGCTGGAGAGTTTTTTGTGGTGAGGGGATTTATCCCCGATGGGCTGCGAAGCAGTCGTGAAACCAATCGATGCAGTTTGTCAGTGATACCGCAATTGCAGTGTTTTAGGGCCGCTTCGCGACCCATCGGGGATAAATCCCCTCGCCACAAAGTGCTGTGCAAGGCTTTTGGATTGATAAGTACTCCCATGATTTTCAGGACCGTGGCCCATGCATGAGCATCCGCTACAACGCTTCTTCAAATCCCTGCGTGAACAACCGGTGTTCGCCTGGGAGCGCTATCAGATGCGCGACGTGTTGGTGATCGATCACCCGCTGTGTCAGGCGGTGTTCAGTCGTCAGGGCGCGCAGTTGCTGCACTTTCAGCCGCGCGGGCAAAAACCGTGGTTGTGGTGTGCGGCGAAGTGGCCGCATGTCGGGGCGATCCGTGGCGGTGTGCCGGTTTGCTGGCCGTGGTATGGCCGTCATCCGAGCGAGAACGCCTGGCCGTCGCATGGCTGGGCGCGTTTGCTCGACTGGAAATTACTCAACAGCAGCACCGCCGACGACGGCGTGCGTCTGCACTGGCAATTGCAACTGTGCGACTGGCAGGTTGACCTGCACGCGCACCTTGGCGAACGCATGGATCTGCGCCTGAGCACCGAGCATCAGGATGATATGCCGTGCCAGTTGAGCCAGGCTTTGCACGCTTACTGGCGTATTGGCGATGTCGGTGAGATAGCGCTGTCTGGACTCGAAGGCGCGCAGGGTTACGATCAGCTAAGCCGTCAGTCTTGCCAGCAGGAAGGCGAGTTGCGGGTGGATGGCGGTTGTCAGCGCGTGTTCCAGCATGACGGCGAATTGCAGCTGAAAGATCACGCCTGGCAGCGCGAGTTGTGCATTGATACCGGCGACAGTGCCGACACGGTGGTCTGGCATCCGGGCGCGCGGCCATTGTTGGGCGTGACGTGGGATGAGATTTCGGAGTTCGTGTGCGTGGAAGCGGCGGCGGGCGGGACGGACAGCCTGCACCTGGCGCCGGGGGAGAAGGCGCATTTGAGTTTGCAGGCGTGGGCGGCGGCTTGATGATCGTTCCCACGCTCTGCGTGGTAATGCCTCAAGGGACGCTCCGCGTCCAGTGACGCGGAGCGTCACGGGCTGCATTCCCACGCAAAGCGTGGGAACGATCAACCCCTGTAGGAGCTGCCGAAGGCTGCGATCTTTTACGCGAAGCGTACTAATTAAATTCATCCCCAACCGGATACCGGCTGGCATTCAAGCTCTCTTTGATCTTGCGCAAATGCGGCTGGAAATCCACCCCGCGCCGCAAGGTCATCCCGGTCGCCAACACATCCAGCACGGTCAACTGAATGATCCGCGAAGTCATCGGCATATAGATGTCGGTGTCTTCCGGCAGCGGAATGTTCAGGCTCAACGTACTCGCCTTGGCCAGTGGCGAATTCTCCGCCGTCAAACCCAGCACCGAAGCACCGTTCTCGCGAGCAATGCGCGCCACTTCCACCAGTTCACGGGTGCGCCCGGTGTAGGAAATGATCACGAACAGCTCACCGGTGTGCGCCACCGAAGCAATCATCCGCTGCATCAACACATCGGCGTGCGCGGTAACCGCCAGGTTGAAACGGAAAAACTTGTGCTGCGCATCCAGCGCCACTGGTGCTGAGGCGCCGAGACCAAAGAAGTGGATCTGCCGTGCCTGAATCAACAGGTCGACGGCGCGGCTGATCAGGTTCGGATCCAGCGCCTGACAAGCGCTGTCCAGCGAGGCGATGGCGCTGCCGAAAATCTTTTGCGTGTAGGCCTCGGGATTGTCATCGGCCTCGACCGCGCGGCTGACGTACGCCGCGCCACTGGCCAGGCTCTGCGCCAATTGCAGCTTGAGTTCCGGGTAGCCGCTGACGCCGAACGAACGGCAGAAACGGTTGACCGTCGGTTCGCTCACCGACGCGGCCTGGGCGAGGGCGGCGATGCTGAAGCGGGTGGCCTGCTGTGGGTTGAGCAGGATCACCTCGGCGACTTTGCGTTCGGCCTTGTTCAGGTCTTCAAGGCGACTCTGGATCTGTTCCAGTAAATTTCGCACGCGGTCCATATGGAATTCCTAATTCACCAGCGCAAAGGTGCGCTGATCTATGCAAATTGGGCCTTTGATGTGGCCCGTCACGGTGGCCTATCCTACTGATGGCTCCGACCGACCACCACTCGGAATCTGTATTTTGCGAAAATGTTGTGGTTATTACTACATTTTCCCTTGAGTGATGCCTTGAAAAAAGGTATTTGTAGCTTAACTTGATAAAAGAACAAACATCATGCCTTCGATTACGGTTGAACCGTGCACCTTTGCCTTGTTCGGCGCTCTCGGCGATCTGGCCCTGCGCAAGCTGTTTCCTGCCCTGTATCACCTGGATGGCGCCGATCTGTTGCACGAGGACACGCGCATCATCGCGTTGGCCCGTGAAGACGGCACCGAGCAGCAGCACCTGGCGTTCATCGCCGCCGAACTGCGCCGCTATGTCGGCAAAGAGCTGGACGAAGCCGTGGCCGAGCGCTTTCTTGCGCGCCTGAGCTACCTGCACGTCGACTTCCTCAAGGCTGAAGACTATGTCGCGCTGGCCGAACAGGCCGGCAGCACACAACGCATGATTGCCTACTTCGCCACACCGGCAGCGGTGTACGGCGCGATCTGCGAGAACCTGGCGAGCGTCGGTCTGGCAGAAAACACCCGCGTGGTGCTGGAAAAACCAATCGGCTCCGACCTCGAATCGTCGCGCAAGGTTAACGATGCCGTGGCGCAGTTCTTCCCGGAGAACCGCACCTACCGCATCGACCACTATCTGGGCAAAGAAACCGTTCAGAACCTGATCGCCCTGCGTTTCGCCAACAGCCTGTTCGAAACCCAGTGGAACCAGAATTACATCTCCCACGTGGAAATCACCGTGGCCGAGAAGGTTGGTATCGAAGGCCGTTGGGGCTACTTCGACAAGGCCGGCCAGCTGCGCGACATGATCCAGAATCACCTGTTGCAGCTGCTCTGCCTGATCGCCATGGATCCGCCGGCTGACCTGTCTGCCGACAGCATCCGTGACGAAAAAGTAAAAGTGCTCAAGGCGCTGGCGCCGATCAGTCCGGAAGGCCTGACTACGCAAGTGGTGCGCGGCCAGTACATCGCCGGCCACAGCGAAGGCAAATCCGTACCGGGTTACCTCGAAGAACCAAATTCCAACACCCAGAGCGACACCGAAACCTTCGTCGCTTTGCGTGCCGACATCCGCAACTGGCGCTGGGCCGGCGTGCCGTTCTACCTGCGCACCGGCAAGCGTATGCCGCAGAAGTTGTCGCAGATCGTTATCCACTTCAAGGAACCGTCGCACTACATTTTCGCCCCCGAGCAGCGCTTGCAGATCAGTAACAAACTGATCATCCGCCTGCAACCGGACGAAGGCATTTCCTTGCGCGTGATGACCAAAGAGCAGGGCCTGGACAAAGGCATGCAACTGCGCAGCGGGCCGCTGCAATTGAATTTCTCCGACACCTGGCGTAGCGCGCGGATCCCCGATGCCTATGAGCGGTTGTTGCTGGAAGTGATGAACGGCAATCAGAACCTGTTTGTCCGTAAAGATGAAATCGAAGCCGCGTGGAAATGGTGTGACCAGTTGATCGCCGGGTGGAAAAAATCCGGTGACGCGCCCAAGCCGTACGCGGCCGGGTCGTGGGGGCCGATGAGCTCCATTGCATTGATCACGCGGGACGGGAGGTCGTGGTATGGCGATATCTGATGTGCAACTGCCTGCGGGCGTAAACGCTCACGAATTCAAGAGCCCGGTGCTGTTGGCCGAAGGTCTGGCGCTGAATGTCGCCAAGCAATTGAGCGAGGCCATTGCGGCACGCGGCAACGCGGTGCTGGTGGTGTCGGGCGGTCGCAGCCCGGTGGCGTTTTTCCAGCACCTGGCCAAACAGGAACTGGACTGGTCGAAGGTCGTTGTGACCCTCGCCGACGAGCGCTGGGTACCGGTTGAACATGCCGACAGCAATGCCGGTCTGCTCAAGCAATACCTGCTCAAAGGTCCGGCGGCGAAAGCGCAGTTCCTCAGCCTTTATAGCGCTGCGGCGAATGTCGAGCAGGCTGCTGAACAGGCTGATCGCTTGCTCGCTGAGCTGCCGCCGATTGACGTGCTGGTGTTGGGCATGGGCGATGACGGTCACACCGCGTCGCTGTTCCCGAACAGTCCGAACCTGGCCGAAGCGCTGCAAGCCGATGGCACCCGCCGTTGCTGGCCGATGCTGGCGCCGAGCGTGCCGCGTCAGCGCCTGACCATGAGCCGTGCGCTGCTGGCTTCGGCGAAACACAAAATTCTGTCGATTTCCGGTCAGTCGAAACTGACCACCCTGAATGCCGCGCTGGCATCCGATGACGTCGCCGCCATGCCGGTGCGCGCGTTTCTGCAACCTACGTTAGAGATTTACTGGTGCCCATGAGCCAAGGAACAGCCGCTATGACAACCCCATCCCCGACCGTTTCCATGGCGGACAAAGTTGCCCTGATCGACAGCCTCTGCGCCAAGGCGCGGATCCTGCCGGTGATCACCATCGCCCGCGAACAGGACGTGCTGCCGCTGGCCGACGCCCTGGCCGCCGGTGGTCTGACCGCGCTGGAAGTGACCCTGCGTTCGCAGTTCGGCCTCAAGGCCATTCAGATCCTGCGCGACCAGCGTCCGGAACTGATGACCGGTGCCGGCACCGTGCTCGATCGCAACATGCTCGCGGCGGCCGAAGCTGCCGGCTCGCAATTCATCGTCACTCCAGGCATTACCCGTGACCTGCTGGAAGCCAGCGTCGACAGCCCGATTCCGCTGTTGCCGGGCATCAGCAACGCCTCCGGCATCATGGAAGGCTACGGTCTGGGTTATCGCCGCTTCAAGCTGTTCCCGGCGGAAGTCAGCGGTGGCGTCGCGGCAATCAAAGCCCTCGGCGGCCCGTTCGGCGAAGTGAAATTCTGCCCGACTGGCGGCGTCGGCCCGGCCAATATCAAAAGCTACATGGCGCTGAAAAACGTCATGTGCGTGGGCGGTAGCTGGATGCTTGATCCGGAGTGGATCAAGAACGGCGACTGGGCCCGCATTCAGGAATGCACCGCTGAGGCGTTGGCGCTGCTGGACTGATTGTTACCAAACACTTCGTTGTGTGTTCTACGGCTTTACGGTGCGCTCGGTCGGCGCACCGTTTTTTTTTGCCCGCAGAAAAGCCAACATCAAAAGATCGCGGCCTTCGGCAGCTCCTACAGGGCGTTGATACGGGATGCAATGTAGGAGCTGTCGAGTGCAACGAGGCTGCGATCTTTTGATCTTGCTTTCAAATGGCTAGGCCAAAAGATCGCAGCCTGGAGTTACGACGCGATACATAGTTACCGCACACAGGCGATTGCGTGGCGCTAATCTGCGTTCTCTTATGGAAGAGAGAACGCATCATGGATCGAGACGCTGCAACACCCTCACCGAACCCGGTGTATCAACTGGCCCCCGAGCAAATCGCCGGGCCGTATTTTCGCAACCCGCAATTGCTGCGCCGCAACATCAGCGAAGGTGCGGAAGGCTTGCCGCTGCTGCTACGCCTGACCATCGTTGATGCGATGACTGGCGAACCGGTGAGCGGCGCGCTGGTGGACATCTGGCATTGCAACGCTCGCGGTGCGTATTCTGGCTGGAGCCGGATCAACCCGGATCTCGAAGTCGACGCCGAAGCCATCGGTTCGATCCCGCGCACCGACGATGACACCTACCTGCGCGGCAGTCAGTTCTGTGATCACAAGGGCAGGGCGCGCTTTACCACGATCTATCCGGGGTTCTACGCCGGTCGTGCGTTGCACATCCATGTGGCGGTGCGCATGGTCACAGGTACCGAGTACCTCGAAGAGCGCAATGTGGCGTGGGTCGGTCAGTTGTATTTCCCCGAAGTAGTGTCGCGCTCGGTGCTCAACGCCAAAGCCTATCGCGGTCGCGCCTCAACAGCGTTGAACAATACTCAGGACAGTTTCTTTGCCGACATGGGCGGCGAGGCGTCGACCCTGACCGTTTGGCCGATCGGCCGCGACTCCCACGAGGACGGTTTCTTCGGCCACCTGACCATCGGCATCGACACCTTTGCGGTGTCGTCGCAGATCAAACCCGAGGACTTCGACAAATACACCGTTTAGGCGATTCAGCGCAGCTCGTTCAGCGCGCGCGTGAGCAATTGCATCTCGGCGGCGGTGGTGGTCAGCCCCGGCGTAATGCGAATGCACGGCCCGCACGCGGCGCCGGTGCGCACCACGGTGAACAGGTTGTATTCGTTGAGCAGACGCTCGGCCATCGCCTGTTGATTGTCATGGCGAGTGAAACGCAGCGCAGTGATCCCGCAATACAAGCGTGGATCGTCTGGCGTCATCACGTCGATGCCCGGCAACTGGCGCACGGCGCTGACCCACAGGTTGCGCAGGTAATTGATTCGCGCCCCTTTGGCCGCTGCGCCGCCGAGCGAGCGATGCTCTTCGAACACCAACGGCAAGGTCATCAGCGCCGGAATGTTCGGTGTGCTGTACGAGGTGCGCGAGCGGATATCGTTGACCGGGTAGTGCATCTCGCCCATGTCCGGGTCGATATCGGCCAGCCGCTGCGGAGCGATATAGAGGAAACCGAGGGTCAGCGGTGCACCGATCCATTTGTGCAGGTTGTACGCGGCGAAGGCGATGCCGAGGGCTTCGAAGTCGAACTCGATCTGGCCGAGGGCGTGGGCGCCATCAAGGATGATGTCGATCCCATGCTCTTTGGCCAGCGCGGCGATGGCCTGCACCGGCATCACCAGACCGGTGCGATGGGTGACGTGCGTCAGCGCCATCAGTTTCAGTTTCGGGTGACGAATAAAGGTTTCGCGGTAGGTGGCCAGCAGGCTCTCGAAAGTCGCCGGATGCGCGTGGTCAATCTCGATGACTTCGACCCCGCGATGCTTGCCTAGCCAGCGCATGGCGCCTTTGACCGTGTCGTATTCGAGGTCGCAGATCAGCACCTGATCGCCGGGTTGCAGGCGGTTGTAGTTGCGAATCAGCGATTGCAGGCCTTCAGTGGCATTGCGGGTAAAAGCCACGCTCTGCGCGCGCACGCCGATCAGCTCGGCCAGTTGTGCGCGGATGTCGAGGTTGTCGTATTGCTCGTAGCGCTGGCGCACGTACACCGAATTGCTGGTGTTGATCAGCTCGATGTTGCGCTGGTACTCCTCGATCACCGTGCGCGACATGCGTCCGAAGTAACCGTTCTCCAGATTGATCGGGCCGGGCTGGACGTCATAGCGGCCGACAAACATTTGCCAAAAAGCTTCATCACGGGCGCGCAGGGTGTTATCGGGCATGGCGGCTGACTCTATAGAGGAGGGCGCTTCAGTGGCGCGGGGCGGGTTTGCCATGTTTGGCACGCAGCGGTTCGAGCAGCTCGGACAAACCGTTATGGTCGATCTCCTGCATCAGTGCAAGCAATCCGCCGAGTTCGCCGTGCGGGAAACCTTCACGGGCGAACCAGTTCAAGTAAGGGCCTGGCAGGTCGGCGATGATCCGGCCCTTGTACTTGCCGAAGGGCATTTCTCGGGTGATCAGCAGTTCGAGTTTTTCGGGATTCATCAAAAGGATCGTCTGGCTTCAAATCAGATTGGAAAATACAGGCATTCTGCATGCAGGCCAAATGACAGATCATGCAAATCACCGCAATACAGATAGTTCATTTATTTTTAAGTTATTGATTTATATGTGTTTTCTATCAAAGTAAAAACTGGCACGCACACTGCAATATCCCTTGCATCTTCCACCGATCGCAAGGAATTGAAAAATGACCGACATGAATAAAGAAGCCATCTCTGTACTCAATGACCTGATTGAAACCAGCAAGGACGGTCAGGAAGGGTTCAAGACTTGCGCTGAAGACATCAAGCACCCAGAACTGAAAACCCTGTTCGTGACCCGCTCTGCCGATTGCGCTACCGCTGCAGCTGAGCTGCAAGCTGAAGTTCGCAAACTGGGCGGCGATCCGGAAACTTCCACCAGCGTCAGCGGTGACCTGCACCGTCGCTGGGTCGACGTTAAAGCGATGTTCACCGGCAAAGACGAAGAGGCTGTGCTGAACGAAGCCGAACGTGGTGAAGACCATGCGCTGAAGGCTTACAAGGAAGCACTGGAAAAAATCAACAAGCACAACCTGGTGGGCATTCGTGACCTGGTTGAACGTCAGTACCACGGCGTACAACGCAACCACGACCAGGTGAAAGCCCTGCGTAACCAGGCTCGCGCACGCTCGTAAGCGTACGCCAGTAACAAAAAACGCCAGCTAGTCTGGCGTTTTTTTATGCATGGGGGAAAGTAAAAGCAAGAGCAGGAGCCCCTCACCCTAGCCCTCTCCCGGAGGGAGAGGGGACTGACCGGGTTGGATGTTGGAGGTACACCGACCTGAGCGATCTGAGGTGAACTCAAGTTTTGAAAAGCATGAAAATCGGCTCCCTTCCCCCCTCGCCCCCTTGGGGGAGAGGGCTGGGGTGAGGGGGAAGAGCTCTACCTGACACCCCGCCAATCAATCAACCAATACTAATCGCCGGCAAAGTAGGCAACGTCACCGTCTGCTGCTTACGCGGTGCCAGAATCTCTGCCTCACCATCCACCACCAACTCATCACGCTGGTTAAACACGCGAGTAGCAATGCGCACACGAAACTTTGGCAGCTTCTCGAGGATTTCCAGACGCACTGTCAGCGTGTCGCCAATCTTCACCGGCTTCTGAAAGCTCATCTGCTGACCGATATAAATAGTGCCCGGCCCAGGCATTTCGCACGCCACGGCAGCGCTGATCAGCGCGCCACTGAACATGCCGTGAGCGATGCGCTCCTTGAACATGCTGGCGGCGGCGAACTCGGCGTCCAGGTGCACCGGGTTGTGGTCGCCGGACATCGCGGCGAACAGCTGAATGTCACGCTCTTCGACGGTCTTGCTGTAGCTGGCGGTCTGGCCGACTTCGAGGGCTTCGTAAGGGATGTTGGTAACCTGGGTCATCGGTCTCGATTCCTGTGACGGATTAAATAAATCCACAAAAAATTATTCGCTGCGTTGCGGGCGCGGATGGCTGAGCACCTGATCGATCCAGGCCAGCACATCGGCAATCACCTCATCGCGATTGGTTTCGTTGAACAATTCGTGCCGCGCCTGCGGGTAGATCTGCAGTTGCAGGTTCTGGCTGCCGGCCGAGCGCAAAGCGTTGGCCAGATCAGTCAGACGCTTGCCTTCACTCACCGGATCACATTCGCCGCCAATCACCAGCAACGGCAGGCCCGGGTTGATCTGGGCGAGATTGGACGCTTTGCTGATTTGCTGCAAGCCACCGAGCAGGTCGATCCACAGCTGATTGGTGCAGCGAAAGCCACACAACGGGTCGTTGGCGTACAGGTCGACTTCAGCCGGATCGCGGCTGAGCCAGTCGAACGGCGTGCGCACCGGTTTGAATTTTTTGTTGAACGAGCCGAACGACAACCACTCGATCAGCGCACTGCGCCCCTTGCCGCCCTGACGCAGTTTTTCCAGTCGGGCGATCTGCCGTGCCGCGCCATAAAGCGCCACTGGCTGAAAGTTCGAACCGCTGAGAATCGCCCCCTGCAAACTGGCGCTGTGGTGCAGCAGATAGGCCTGCGCGAGGTAGCTGCCCATGCTGTGGCCGAGCAGGATGATCGGCACGCCGGGGTGCTGCTGGCCGATGTGTTGATTGAGGCTCGCCAAATCACCCAGCACCTTGCACCAGCCATCGTCGTCGGCGAAATGTCCGAGCGTACCGTGTTCGGCAGTTTTGCCATGTCCGCGCAAATCAGGCGCGTAAACGCCATAACCTTTGTCGCAAAACGTGTCGGCCAAACGGGCATAGCGGCCGCTGTGTTCGGCCATGCCGTGGGCCAGCAGGATCACCGCTTTCAACGGCGCGGCGGGCAGCCATTGGTTGACGAACAGGCGGCTGCGGTCACTCGCGTCCAGCCATAGGGGGTGGTGGATCATGGCGATTCCTTTGCTCAGAGTCGGCACATTGTATAGCGCGTCTGATCAGCTCACGCCACGGCAGGAAGATTCACACGATCAATGACGGCTTTGCCCGTATTTGCCTCAATGGCCATAACTGCTAGTGTCCGTGAAGCTCCGCTTTTTCAGAAATGACAGAAAGCGGCCCGGATCGGCTCAGGTAAAGAGGACAAGAACAATGCAACCTGATTTCTGGAACGACAAACGCCCGGCCGGCGTACCGCTGGACATCGACATGGGGGAGTTCAAGTCGGTGATCGAGGTGTTTGAGCGCTCTTGCAAGAAGTTCGCGGATCGCCCGGCATTCAGCAACATGGGCGTGACCCTGACCTACGCCGAGCTCGAACGTCAGAGCGCCGCTTTCGCCGGTTATCTGCAAGCGCACACCGATCTGGTGCCGGGCGATCGCATCGCCGTGCAGATGCCCAACGTCCTGCATTACCCGATTGCCGTGTTCGGTGCCTTGCGCGCCGGGCTGATCGTGGTCAACACCAACCCGCTGTACACCGCGCGGGAAATGCGTCACCAGTTCAAGGATTCCGGCGCACGTGCGTTGGTGTACCTGAACATGTTCGGCCAGAAAGTCCAGGAAGTGCTGCCCGACACTGACATTCAATACCTGATCGAAGCGAAGATGGGCGACCTGATGCCCACCGCCAAAGGCTGGCTGATCAACACCGTGATCAGCAAAGTGAAAAAAATGGTGCCGGCGTATTCGCTGCCGCAGGCGATCTCCTTCAAGAGTGCGCTGCGCATGGGCCGAGGCTTGGGCATCAAGCCGTTGAAGGTCAGCCTCGACGACATCGCCGTGCTGCAATACACCGGCGGCACCACCGGTCTGGCCAAGGGCGCGATGCTCACCCACGGCAATCTGGTGGCGAACATGCAGCAAGTGCGCGCGTGTCTGGCGCAGCTCGGGCCGGACGGTCAGCCACTGCTGCGCGAAGGTCAGGAGGTGATGATCGCGCCGCTGCCGCTGTACCACATCTATGCGTTCACCGCGAATTGCATGTGCATGATGGTCTCGGGCAACCACAACGTATTGATCAGCAATCCGCGCGACATTGCCGGGTTCATCAAAGAGCTGAAGAACTGGCGTTTCTCGGCGTTGCTGGGGCTGAACACACTGTTCGTTGCGCTCATGGATCACCCGGATTTCAAGACCCTGGATTTCTCCAGCCTGAAACTCACTAACTCTGGCGGCACCGCGCTGGTCAAAGCCACCGCCGAGCGTTGGGAGCAGATGACCGGTTGCCGCATCACCGAAGGCTACGGCCTGACCGAAACCTCGCCGGTGGCCTGCACCAACCCGTACGGCGATCAATCGCGCCTCGGCACGGTCGGTTTGCCGGTGCCGGGCACGTTGTTGAAAGTGATCAACGATGATGGCGTCGAGCAGCCAATGGGCGAGCGCGGCGAACTGTGTATCAAAGGCCCGCAGATCATGAAAGGTTACTGGAACAAACCCGAGGCCACCGCCGAAGTGCTGGATGCCGAAGGCTGGTTCAAATCCGGCGACATCGCGGTAATCGATCCGGACGGTTTCGTGCGCATCGTCGATCGCAAGAAGGACATGATCATTGTCTCCGGTTTCAACGTGTACCCGAACGAGATCGAAGACGTGGTGATGGCTCACCCGAAAGTCGCCAACTGCGCGGTGATCGGCGTGCCGGACGAGCGTTCGGGCGAAGCGGTGAAGCTGTTTGTGGTGGCGCGGGAAACCGGCGTCAGCCTGGAAGAGCTGAAGGCGTACTGCAAAGAGAATTTCACCGCGTACAAAGTGCCGAAGCATATCGTGCTGCGCGAGTCGTTGCCGATGACGCCGGTCGGGAAAATTCTGCGACGTGAGTTGCGCGATATCGCTTAACGCCTAAAAACAAAAAGATCGCAGCCTTCGGCAGCTCCTACAGGAAACGCATTCCAATGTAGGAGCTGCCGAAGGCTGCGATCTTTTGCTTTGAAGCCCCAGTTTTGCGGGACTTTCAAGGTGTTCTAGGATTTTTGCTCTAAAATGACTGTTAGCAAGTCTTGAGTCATAAATATGACTGTATGGGCCGCTTTTGGCTCTAGTCGACCCTCGGCAAAGCTGCTACTCTCGGCGCGCTTTGTGACTTCTCGGCCTATCAAAAAGCCAGATTCACCAATACAAAACACACACCAATAATAATCGCATCAAATGCGGTGAAGAATTCGCGTTGCTGAGGAGTGGGCTTCCATGAACGAAGACTTTTGGAAGGATAAGTACCCCGCTGGAATTGCTGCCGACATCAATCCAGATGAGTACCCGAATATTCAGGCAGTGTTGAAGCAGTCCTGCCAACGCTTCGCCAACAAACCGGCTTTCAGCAACCTGGGCAAGACAATCACCTACGGTGAACTGTACGAATTGTCCGGTGCGTTTGCCGCGTATCTGCAACAGCATACCGACTTGCAGCCCGGTGATCGAATCGCCGTGCAACTGCCCAACGTTCTGCAGTACCCGGTGGCCGTCTTCGGTGCCATCCGTGCCGGGCTGATCGTGGTCAACACCAACCCGCTGTACACCGCGCGGGAAATGGAACACCAATTCAACGACTCCGGTGCCAAAGCCCTTGTTTGCCTGGCGAACATGGCGCACCTGGCCGAAACCGTGGTGCCGAAAACCGGCGTCAAACACGTTTTCGTTACCGAAGTCGCCGACCTGTTGCCGCCGGTCAAACGCCTGCTGATCAACAGCGTCATCAAGTACGTGAAGAAAATGGTGCCGGCTTATCACCTGCCGAAAGCCATCAAGTTCAACGACGCATTGAGCAAAGGCCAAGGCCAGCCTGTGGCCGAAGCCAACCCGCACAGCGGCGATGTCGCGGTGCTGCAATACACCGGCGGCACCACCGGCGTGGCCAAGGGCGCGATGCTCACCCACCGCAACCTCGTCGCCAACATGCTGCAATGCAAGGCGCTGATGGGCTCGAACCTCAATGAAGGTTGCGAGATCCTGATCACGCCGCTGCCGCTGTACCACATCTATGCGTTCACCTTTCATTGCATGGCGATGATGCTGATCGGCAACCACAACATCCTGATCAGCAACCCGCGCGACCTGCCGGCGATGGTCAAGGAACTGTCGAAGTGGAAGTTCAGCGGTTTCGTCGGCCTCAACACGCTGTTCGTGGCGCTGTGCAACAACGAAGGTTTTCGCAAGCTGGACTTCTCGGCACTGAAAGTGACTTTGTCGGGCGGCATGGCCCTGCAACTGGCCGCTGCCGAGCGCTGGAAAGCGGTGACCGGTTGCTCGATTTGCGAAGGTTACGGCATGACCGAAACCAGCCCGGTCGCCACGGTGAATCCGATCCAGCACATTCAGATCGGCACCATCGGCATCCCAGTGCCATCGACCCTGTGCAAAGTCATCGACGATGCCGGTGTCGAACAGCCAATGGGCGAAATCGGCGAACTGTGCGTCAAGGGCCCGCAAGTGATGAAGGGCTACTGGCAGCGTCAGGAAGCCACCGACGAAATGCTCGACAGCGACGGCTGGCTGAAAACCGGCGACATCGCGCTGATCCAGCCGGACGGCTACATGCGCATTGTCGATCGCAAGAAAGACATGATTCTGGTTTCCGGTTTCAACGTTTATCCGAATGAACTGGAAGACGTACTGGCGACCCTGCCGGGCGTGTTGCAGTGCGCGGCCATTGGCATCCCGGACGAGAAGTCGGGCGAAGCGATCAAGATTTTCATCGTCGCCAAACCGGGAGTGACGCTGACCAAGGAAACGGTGATGGAGCACATGCGCGCCAACGTCACCGGTTACAAGGTGCCGCGTTCGGTCGAGTTCCGCGATGCGCTGCCGACCACCAACGTCGGCAAGATCCTGCGCCGCGAGCTGCGCGATGAAGAGCTAAAGAAGATCAAGGCCAAGTCCGCCGCCTAAAACACGAAGCCCCGCAGATGCGGGGCTTTTTGTTGCAGATCAAAAGATCGCAGCCTGCGGCAGCTCCTACATTGATCGTTCCCACGCTCCGCGTGGGAATGCCGCCCCGGACGCTCTGCGTCCAGAACTGCTGGGACGCAGAGCGTCCCTAGATGCATTCCCACGCAGAGCGTGGGAACGATCAATGTAGGAGCTGCCGCAGGCTGCTATCTTTTGATTTACTGACGGAACGGCGCGAAATTCACATTAGTCCCCGCCGGACGCATGTCCTGCAGATACGAATCCTTGTCTGCACTCAATTCCAGGCTCAGCGCCGCTTTGCGCTTACCTTCATTGCGAATCACCAGCCCTTCAAGCTTCTCACGCAGAAACACCGTCGGCACTTTCAGGTGCAGCAGTTCGTCGGTGGCCGGCGTGTGCATCAGCAGGTGAATCCACTCGTACTGACCAATCGCCAGACGCGACACTGGCAGGTCGAACCACCAGATGTTGCGGTTGCGGTTCAGTTCGGCGAAGTGGCAATTGTTGGTGCCGAGCACGGCGCCGCCCAGTTCCTTGTTTCTACGGGCGATGGCGAGCGTTTTATCGAGTTTCATAACATTCCTGCAGGATCGGTTCCTGGCGCGTGGCGCCCTTATGTTGCGCATTCTCGGGGCATTGCACGCAAACATAAAGCCCAACCTGTTCGTCGCGACGAAATGATCCGGCGAAAAATAAATGAAACTTGGCGCAAACCCGGCCAGTCAATCATTACGTACTGACTTTTCCCCCTAATTGCACCAAGGAGAAACACCATGAGTGGCACAGGCGATAAAGTAAAAGGCATGGCCAACGAAGCGGTCGGCAACGTCAAGCAAGGCGTCGGTAAAGCCACCGATAACACCAAGCTGCAGGCCGAAGGTAAAGTCCAAGAGAAAAAAGGCGAAGCCCAGCAAGCGGTCGGCAAAGCCAAGGACGCTGTCAAAAAAGGCGTCGACAAGGCGTAATCCAGCCTTGAACGAAAGACACGAGCGGCCATCCAAGGATGGCCGTTTTTGTGTCGAAATCCTGCTGACACCCACCAAGGTTCGCCAAACAAGCTACCTTGATGTAAAAAACGGCCCCTGAGTCGCCACGACTTCAAACCTGTATTGCGGCGAAAGGAGACGCGAATGATATTTCCAGACATGAAAGGTCTGCCCCTGCACCGAGTGATGGTGCGCACGGTCACTGAATTCGTCGATGACGAAATGTCGACCTACGCCTCGGCACTGGCCTACCAGATGCTGTTCTCGCTGTTCCCGTTCATCCTGTTTCTGATTGCCCTGATCGGTTTCCTGCACCTGCCGGACTTTTTCTCCTGGCTGCGCCTGCAATCGGAACTGGTGCTGCCGCCGCAGGCGCTGGAATCAGTGAACCCGGTGATCGACCAGTTGCAGCAGTCCAAGGGCGGCTTGCTCTCGGTCGGTATCGTCATCGCCCTGTACACCGCGTCTGCCGGCGTGCGCCTGATGATGAGCGCGATGAACGCGGCGTATGACGTGGTCGAAGGCCGACCAATCTGGAAGCGCTTTCCGCTGTCGGTGGTCTACACCGTCGGCATCGCCGGCATGCTGCTGATGGCCGCCGCATTGATGGTGCTTGGGCCGCAAGTGATGGGCTGGATCGCCGCGCAAGTCGGGCTGGAAGAGGTCATCGTGACCATCTGGACGATCGCGCGCTGGCCGGTGATCGTGATTTTGATGATGGTCGCCGTCGCCCTGATTTATTACGTGATGCCCGACGTCAAACAGGAGTTTCGCTTCATCACTCCGGGCTCGGTATTGGCCGTGGTGGTGTGGATCATCGCCTCGTTGGGTTTCGCGTTCTACGTGAAAACCTTCGCCAACTACAACGCGATGTATGGCAGCATCGGGGCGATCATCGTGCTCTTGCTGTACTTCTACATTTCCGCTGCGGTGCTGCTGCTCGGCGCGGAGATGAATGCGGTGATCGAGCACATGTCCAGCGAGGGCAAAGACGAGGGCGAGAAAGTCCCTGGCGAACTCGATGAACAACCCAAACAACACGTCTCGGGCCTGGGTCGCGATCATTCGCTCAAGCCGGACACTGACGAAGCCACATCATGATCCGTGAAATCCTCAAAATGGGCGACGAGCGCCTGCTGCGCATCGCCCCGCCAGTGCCGCCGGAAATGTTCAACAGCCCTGAGCTGTGGCAACTGATCGACGACATGTTCCAGACCATGGAAAGCGTCGGCGGCGTCGGCCTGGCCGCGCCGCAGATCGGCGTCGATCTGCAATTGGTGATCTTTGGTTTCGAGCACAGCGAACGTTACCCGGACGCTGAGGCCGTGCCACAGACGATCCTGATCAACCCGCTGATCACGCCGTTGAATCCGTTGATGGAGGAGGGGTTTGAAGGGTGTTTGTCAGTACCGGGTTTGCGCGGCGCGGTGGATCGTTATCAGCAGATTCGCTACGAGGGTTTTGATCCGAAGGGCGAGCCGATCATGCGTGTGGCTTCAGGTTTCCATGCGCGGGTGGTGCAGCATGAGTGCGATCATCTGATTGGCCGGTTGTACCCGTCGCGGATTACTGATTTCAGCAAGTTCGGTTTTACCGAAGTGATGTTCCCGGATCTCGATCCCACGGCTGACGACTGATCCCTTGTAGGAGCAAGGCTTGCCCGCGAAGAGGCCTGCACATTCAACATCATGGTTGACTGACACACCGCCTTCGCGGGCAAGCCTTGCTCCTACAGGAATGTGTGCCGTTCCAGGCCCATCGCAATCATCGGCTTGCTCCGCGCATACCGGCTCAATCGCTCCGCCATCGCCTGCGGCAACTCAGGATCAAACCGGAACCCGCGCCGCTCGTAAAACCCGCGCAAATCCGGATGACAGAACAGCCACACCGGCTCCGTCACGTGCTGCACCGCCGCCGCCATCAACTGCGCCGCAATCCCCTGATCCCGACACCCCGGATCAACAAACAACCCCGTCAACCAATGCCCACCCGCCACCGGTCGCAAGCACAACGCTGCAACAATTTCCCCACGTCGCGCCACCCACAATTGCGCATCACGCACGGCTTTCATCGAGGATTGGTGGCTGCGGTAAAACTTGTTCATCAACGGCCAGAGAGACGCGTCGAGCAGGCTGTATTGGGTATCGGGCATGGGTTCTGACTGTCGGTAGATTTCGCGGCGATTATAAAAGAACGCGCGCGTCTGGATAGGTGTATACCTGAGCTCACATCCCCTGTGAGTGGAGTACGCATCATGTCCAAAGGTATGGATTCAAAGAAAGCCGCGAAGAAGAAACCGGCCAAGACCGCGATTGAAAAACGCGCGGAGAAGAAGGCCAAGAAAACCGATATTTTCGGTCATTGATCACGCCTTTCGGAAGCCCGGTTCTCGGGCTTCCCTGTTGATCCAAAATAATCTGCAAGATTCTCGGTGGTCGTTGCACAGAAAGGGAAGGAACCCGCTGCGAGCAACGCCATGTCTCATTATTTCGACGCCGCCCACCGTCAACACATCGAAACCCTGCGCCAACGTTTTACCGCGCGCAGCGACTGGCCGACCTGGCTGTTGTTGATCGGCGTGTATGGCGGCTGGTTTGCAATCATGTTGAACAGCCACTGGCTGGGACGGGGTTTCAGTACCGTGCTGCTGATTCCGCTGCTGGTGCTGTGGCTGTCGGTGCAACACGAATTGCTCCACGGCCATCCGACGCGCTGGATTCGCTTCAATAAAATCCTCGGCTATGCGCCGTTTGCCGTGTGGTATCCGTACACGTTGTATCGCGACAGCCATCTACTGCATCACCGCGATGAAGATCTGACGGTGCCCGGTGTCGACCCGGAAAGCCGTTACCTGACGCGCGGGCGCTGGCAGGGCAGTTCGCTGTTTGAACGCAGCCTGCACTGGCTGAATAAAACCGTGCTCGGGCGTTTCGCCATCGGTGCGCCGTTGGGCTTGCTGGCGTTGGCGAGTGAAGAATTGCAGCGGCTGAAAAACCGTGAGCGCGAGGCCTGGCTGATGTGGCTGACGCATGGCGCGTTCACGCTGCTGATGTTGTGGTTTATCGCGCGCTACAGCGTGTTGCCGGTGTGGCATTACCTGTTGTTGATCAGTGTGCCGGCGCTGTCGATTGCGATGATCCGCTCCTACTACGAACATCGACCGCACGCGCAACCGGAGCAGCGCACGGTGCTGAACGAAGCCGGATGGCCGTGGCGCTGGCTGTTTCTCAATCTGAATTTTCATCTGGTGCATCATGATTTGCCGGGGCTGGCATGGTACGACTTGCCCAGGGTCTATCGCGCGAATCGCGAGCAATGGGTGGCGAGGAGTGGCGGGTTTCTGGTGCAAGGGTATGGGCAGTTGTGGCGGGAGCATGGCGTCAGACCGATCGATAGTCCCGAGCATCCTTATCACTAGTCTCAAGATCACCACATAACCCCCTGTAGGAGTGAGCCTGCTCGCGAAGGCGGTGTGTCATTCAAAGTAGTTGTTACTGTTACACCGCATTCGCGAGC
>NZ_JASCPK010000111.1:0-20280 GCF_029959385.1 Pseudomonas sp. PS01303 | reverse complement strand
GCTCGCGATGGCGGAGTATCAGCCAATGCATCAGGTGACTGATCTACCGCCATCGCGAGCAGGCTCACTCCTACAAGAGATTGCGTTGTTTTTTAGACACCCAGGTAATCAAGGATCCCTTCGGCGGCGTTGCGGCCTTCGAAGATCGCCGTTACCACCAGGTCGGAACCGCGCACCATGTCACCACCGGCAAAGATTTTCGGGTTGCTGGTCTGGTGCTTGTACTGACCTTGCTCAGGCGCGACAACGCGGCCCTGGCTGTCGGTCTGGATTTCGAACTGTTCGAACCACGGTGCCGGGCTCGGGCGGAAGCCGAACGCGATGACCACGGCGTCGGCCGGGATGATCTCTTCGGAACCCGGGATCGGCTCTGGGCTGCGACGGCCACGGGCGTCCGGTTCGCCGAGACGGGTCTCGACCACTTTAACGCCTTCGACCTTGTCTTCACCGACGATAGCGATCGGCTGGCGGTTGTAGAGGAATTTCACGCCTTCTTCCTTGGCGTTTTTCACCTCTTTGCGCGAGCCGGGCATGTTCGCTTCGTCACGACGATAAGCACAGGTCACCGATTTGGCGCCCTGACGGATCGACGTGCGGTTGCAGTCCATCGCCGTGTCGCCGCCGCCGAGTACCACGACCTTTTTGCCTTTCATGTCGACGAAATCTTCCGGCGACTTTTCAAAGCCCAGGTTGCGGTTGACGTTGGCGATCAGGAAGTCCAGTGCGTCATAAACGCCCGGCAGATCCTCACCGGCAAAGCCGCCCTTCATGTAGGTGTAAGTGCCCATACCCATGAACACCGCATCGTATTCGGCGAGCAGTTGTTCCATGGTCACGTCTTTGCCGACTTCGGTATTGAGACGGAACTCGATGCCCATGCCGGTGAAGACTTCGCGACGATTGCTCAGCACGGTCTTTTCCAGCTTGAACTCGGGGATGCCGAAGGTCAGCAAACCACCGATTTCCGGGTTCTTGTCGAACACCACCGGGGTCACGCCACCGCGTACCAGCACGTCGGCACAACCCAGGCCCGCCGGGCCCGCGCCGATGATCGCGACACGTTTGCCGGTCGGTTTGACCTTGGACATGTCCGGGCGCCAGCCCATGGCGAACGCGGTGTCGGTGATGTACTTCTCGACCGAACCGATGGTCACCGCACCGAAGCCGTCGTTAAGGGTGCAGGCACCCTCGCACAGACGATCCTGCGGACACACGCGGCCGCAGACTTCCGGCAGGGTGTTGGTCTGGTGCGACAGCTCGGCGGCCTGAAGGATGTTGCCCTCGGCCACCAGCTTCAGCCAGTTGGGAATGAAGTTGTGCACCGGGCACTTCCATTCGCAATACGGGTTGCCGCAACCCAGGCAGCGGTGGGCCTGATCGGCCGACTGCTGGGGTTTGAACGGTTCGTAGATTTCGACGAACTCTTTCTTGCGTTGACGCAACAGTTTCTTCTTCGGATCTTTGCGCCCGACATCGATGAACTGGAAGTCGTTATTCAGACGTTCAGCCATTGTTAAAACCTCATCAAACTCTTCAGGCGCATATCACTGCGGGTTGGCACGAGTGCTGGAAAGCAACGATTTCAGATTGGCAGCCTTAGGCTTGACCAGCCAGAAACGGCGCAGGTAGTCATCGAGGTTTTCGGCGAGTTCACGACCCCACTCGCTGTCAGTTTCCGCGACGTACTCGTTCAGCACGTTTTGCAGGTGGCTGCGATAGGCTTCCATCGCCTCGCCGCTGATCCGCTGGATTTCCACCAGTTCGTGGTTGACCCGGTCAACGAAGGCGTTGTCCTGATCGAGCACGTAGGCGAAACCACCGGTCATGCCAGAGCCGAAGTTGTAACCGGTCTTGCCCAGAACGCAGACAAAACCACCGGTCATGTACTCACAGCAGTGATCGCCAGTGCCTTCCACAACCGTGTGGGCACCGGAGTTACGCACGGCGAAACGCTCGCCTGCGGTGCCGGCGGCGAACAGCTTGCCGCCCGTCGCGCCGTACAGGCAGGTGTTGCCGATGATGGCGCTGTCCTGAGTCTTATAAACGCTGCCCTTCGGCGGCACGATGGTCAGTTTGCCACCGGTCATGCCTTTGCCGACGTAGTCGTTGGCATCGCCTTCGAGGTACATGTTCAGACCGCCGGCGTTCCACACACCGAAGCTCTGACCAGCCGTGCCTTTGAAGCGGAAGGTGATCGGCGCTTTCGCCATGCCCTGGTTGCCGTGCTTGCGCGCGATTTCGCCGGAGATCCGCGCGCCGATCGAACGGTCGCAGTTGCAGATATCCAGTTCGAACTCGGCGCCGCTCATGTCGTTGATCGCCGACGAGGCCATCTCGACCATTTTCTCGGCCAGCAAGCCTTTGTCGAACGGCGGGTTGCGCTCAACGCCGCAGAACTGAGGCTTATCTGCCGGGATGTGATCGCTGCCCAACAGCGGCGTCAGATCGAGGTGGTTCTGCTTGGCGGTCTGGCCTTCGAGGATTTCCAGCAGATCGGTACGACCGATCAGCTCTTCGAGGGAACGCACGCCGAGCTTGGCCAGCCACTCACGGGTTTCTTCGGCGACGTAAGTGAAGAAATTCACCACCATGTCGACGGTGCCGATGTAGTGGTCTTTACGTAGCTTCTCGTTCTGAGTCGCAACGCCGGTGGCGCAGTTGTTCAGGTGGCAGATACGCAGGTATTTGCAGCCCAGCGCGATCATTGGCGCAGTACCGAAGCCGAAGCTTTCAGCGCCGAGGATTGCAGCCTTGATCACGTCGAGGCCGGTTTTCAGGCCACCGTCGGTCTGCACCCGGACTTTGCCGCGCAGGTCGTTGCCGCGCAGAGTCTGGTGGGTTTCGGCGAGGCCGAGTTCCCACGGTGCGCCGGCGTATTTGATCGAAGTCAGCGGCGAAGCACCGGTGCCGCCGTCGTAGCCGGAGATGGTGATCAAGTCCGCATAGGCCTTGGCCACACCGGCGGCGATGGTGCCGACGCCCGCTTCAGCCACCAGCTTCACCGAAACCAGTGCCTTCGGGTTGACTTGCTTGAGGTCGAAAATCAGCTGCGACAAGTCTTCGATCGAGTAGATGTCGTGGTGCGGCGGCGGCGAAATCAAGGTCACGCCCGGCACTGCATAACGCAGCTTGGCGATCAGCCCGTTCACTTTACCGCCCGGCAGTTGCCCGCCTTCGCCCGGCTTGGCGCCTTGGGCGACCTTGATCTGCAGCACTTCGGCGTTGACCAGGTATTCCGGGGTTACGCCGAAACGGCCAGTCGCAACCTGCTTGATTTTCGAGCTCTTGATGGTGCCGTAACGCGCCGGGTCTTCACCACCTTCGCCGGAGTTGGAACGCGCACCGAGGCGGTTCATGGCTTCGGCCAAGGCTTCGTGAGCTTCCGGCGACAAGGCGCCCAGCGAGATACCGGCGGAGTCGAAGCGCTTGAGCACCGATTCCAGCGGCTCGATTTCACTGATATCCAGCGGCGTGTCGAGGGTCTTGACCTTGAACAGGTCGCGGATCATCGACACCGGACGGTTGTCCACCAGCGAGGTGTATTCCTTGAACTTGGCGTAGTCGCCCTGCTGCACGGCGGCTTGCAGGGTGTTGACCACGTCCGGGTTGTAGGCGTGATATTCGCCACCGTGGACGAACTTCAGCAGACCGCCCTGCTGGATCGGCTTGCGCGGACTCCAGGCTTCGCTGGCGAGTGCTTTCTGCTCGGCTTCGATGTCGACGAAACGCGCACCCTTGATGCGGCTCGGCACGCCACGGAAGCTCAGGTCGCAAACTTCTTCGGACAGGCCGATCGCTTCGAACAATTGTGCTCCGCGGTAGGAGGCGATGGTCGAGATACCCATCTTCGAGAGGATCTTCAGCAGACCTTTGGTGATGCCTTTGCGGTAGTTCTTGAACACCTCATAGAGGTCGCCCAGCACTTCACCGGTACGGATCAGGTCGCCCAGCACTTCGTACGCGAGGAACGGATAGACCGCCGAGGCGCCGAAACCGATCAGCACCGCAAAGTGATGCGGGTCACGGGCGGTCGCGGTTTCAACAAGGATGTTGGAATCGCAACGCAGGCCTTTTTCGGTCAGGCGGTGGTGCACGGCACCGGTCGCCAGCGAGGCGTGGATCGGCAGCTTGCCCGGGGCGATATGGCGGTCGCTCAGGACGATCTGGGTACGACCGGCGCGCACGGCTTCTTCAGCCTGATCGGCAACGTTGCGGATCGCCGCTTCGAGGCCGACGCTTTCGTCGTAATTGAGGTCGATGATCTGGCGCTCGAAACCCGGACGGTCGAGGTTCATCAGCGAGCGCCACTTGGCCGGCGAGATCACCGGCGAGCTGAGGATCACGCGCGAGGCGTGTTCCGGCGACTCCTGGAAAATGTTGCGCTCGGCACCGAGGCAGATTTCCAGCGACATCACGATCGCTTCACGCAGCGGGTCGATCGGCGGGTTGGTAACCTGCGCGAACTGCTGACGGAAATAGTCGTACGGCGTGCGCACGCGCTGCGAGAGCACGGCCATCGGCGTGTCGTCGCCCATCGAGCCCACGGCTTCGTAGCCTTGCTCGCCGAGCGGACGCAGGACCTGATCGCGCTCTTCGAACGTTACCTGATACATCTTCATGTATTGCTTGAGCTGATCGACGTCGTAGAAAGCCGAACCGTGGTCGTTGTCTTCCATGGTCGCCTGAATGCGCAGAGCGTTCTTGCGCAGCCATTGCTTGTACGGATGACGGGACTTCAGACGGTTATCGATCGCGTCGGTGTCGAGGATCTGCCCGGTTTCGGTGTCCACGGCGAAGATCTGGCCAGGGCCGACACGACCTTTGGCAATCACGTCTTCCGGCTTGTAGTCCCACACGCCGATTTCCGACGCGAGGGTGATGAAACCGTTGGTGGTGGTGACCCAACGCGCCGGGCGCAGACCGTTACGGTCGAGCAGGCACACCGCGTAACGACCGTCGGTCATTACCACGCCGGCCGGGCCGTCCCACGGCTCCATGTGCATCGAGTTGTACTCGTAGAACGCACGCAGATCCGGGTCCATGGTTTCAACGTTCTGCCACGCTGGCGGAATGATCATCCGCACGCCACGGAACAGGTCGATGCCACCGGTGACCATCAGTTCGAGCATGTTGTCCATGCTGGAAGAGTCGGAACCGACACGGTTAACCAGCGGGCCGAGTTCTTCCAGATCCATCAGATCGTTGCTGAACTTGGTGCGCCGGGCCTGCGCCCAGTTGCGGTTACCGGTGATGGTGTTGATCTCGCCGTTGTGGGCGAGGAAGCGGAATGGCTGAGCCAGCGGCCATTTCGGCAGGGTGTTGGTGGAGAAGCGCTGGTGGAAAACGCAGATCGCGGTTTGCAGGCGCTCGTCACTCAGGTCTGGATAAAACGCGGCCAGATCGGCCGGCATCATCAGGCCTTTATAGATGATGGTTTTGTGCGAAAAGCTGCAGATGTAGTGGTCGGAGTCGACGGCGTTGGACACCGACGAACGACGACGCGCACTGAACAGCTTCACGGCCATGTCCTGATCGCTCAGGCCTTCGCCGCCGATGTACACCTGCTCGATTTGCGGCAGGCGCTCAAGGGCCAGGCGGCCGAGGACGCTGGTGTCGATGGGCACTTTGCGCCAGCCGATCAACTGCAGGCCTTCAGCGAGGATCTCGCGGTTCATGTTTTCGCGAGCGGCTTCGGCCTTGGCCGGATCCTGGTTGAAGAAGACCATGCCCACCGCATATTGCTTGGGCAGCTCGACGCTGAAGGTTTCCTGGGCAATGGCTCGCAGGAACGCGTCAGGCTTCTGAATCAGCAGACCGCAACCGTCACCGGTCTTGCCGTCGGCATTAATCCCACCGCGGTGGGTCATGCAGGTCAGGGCCTCAATGGCCGTTTGCAAAAGGGTATGACTGGGCTCGCCCTGCATATGGGCTATCAGGCCGAAACCGCAGTTATCCTTGAATTCATCTGGTTGGTACAGACCTGCTTTCATAGACACTTTCTCACCAGGCTGCCTCTTGTCGAGGCAAATTTCTTTTCAATTCAACCACTTGCGATCCGCGCCGAACGTACGCCGGCTTAGCGGGGGCAAAAGGGTGGTCATTGTACACAGCGACACAGAGGCTCACAAATTTGACGACGAAATGTCGCAAATTCATGTCGCATTTGTGAAAGGTTTAAAGCGATCTGCTGTGCTAGTCAAAACTTTTTTAATTCTGACTGCAACGACTCAAAGACTACTATGACGCAGACACCACAAGGCACGCGACCTGGAAGGAAGCGCGCACTTGCAGAAATTTTGAGGTGCTTGGAGAGGCGGCCTGGGTAAGGCCGCCGAATCTTCAGCGAGTTGTTGCCAGTTCTTGTTGGACGCTGGCGACAGTGCGAGGCCAAGGTTTACCAGCCTGAACCTTCGCTGGCAAGGCCTTGATGGCAGAAACGGCCGCATCACGATTGGCGAAGTTGCCATAAGTGATCACGTAAAGCGGCTTGCCGTTGAGGACTTTCTTGAAATAACGGTACTCGCCGCCCTGCTCCTTGACGAAGTTTTGCGCGGCAGTTTCCGAGCTGGTGCCGAGGATCTGCACCACGTAGTTACCGGTCGGCTGACCGGCGTACCAGCTGCCACCGGCGGCTTTGGCCACGGTAACCGGCTTCTCGGCAGGCTTGGCAGCAGCGGCTGGCTTGGCCGGCGCTGGAGCCGGTTTCGCTGCAGGCGCTGCCGGAGCAGGCTTGGCGGTAGCAATTTGGGTTGGCGCTGGCGTCGGCTTCGCGGCCGGGGCTGGAGCCGGTGTTGGCGCAGGGCCAGCCGGAACGCCTGCCGGAGGTGCGGAAGTGGTGACGGTCGGCGGTGTGGCGCTGGAGCCTTCGACCGGCACGCCGTCGTCGCCTTCGGTGATGCCACCGGCGGCTTCAGCCAACGGGCCACGCATGACCGGTTGCGAGTTGCCGACCAGCGGCAGCGGCATCGGTTGGGTATTGCCGGCGAATTCGACGGAAGGATTAGCCCCGTTCGCCCCGCCCTGACCCAAAGGCAACTGCGCCTGTTCATTGGCAGGAGCGCCGGTAGTTGGTGTCTTGTTGCGACCCGGCATCAGCCAGGCGGCGGCGACCGCAACCACAACGACGGCAGAAATCGCCAATACGTGTTTCTTCGGCATGTTGAACCCCATACTTGGACGCTTGACCGCAGAGCGGCTGGCAATCATGACTTCGATCAGTGCATCGCGAGCGACCTGGTTGATGTTGCCCGGCCAACCCTCGGCGCTTTCGTGAATATCAGAGATCTGATCCGCGGTGAAAAGTTCGACACCACGGCCTGCACCTTCGAGCCGTTGGTCGAGATACTCGCGGGTCTCTTCTTCGGTGTACGGCTGCAATTCGATGACGTGGAAACGCTCTTCCTCAAGGTGCAAAGCCTCGAGTTGCGCGATCAGCGACGACTCACCAAACAGGAATACGTGCGGGCGACCTTCCGGTGCACCGGCACCCAGCGCCATCAGCGCTTCGAGGGCGGATTCGTCGAGTTGTTCGGCGTCATCCACCAGCAGATAGACTTCCTGACCGGTCAGCGCGAGTTGCACCACCTGATCCAGAATCGCGCCCACTTCGGCCTGAGCGACGTTCAGCGCCTGGGCAACCTGACGCAGCACACCGGCCGCATCACCGGCGCCACGGGCGGAAACCACCACGCTCTGTACCGATTGCTTGTTGGTGCTGGCGACCAGCGCCTGACGCAGCAAGGTCTTGCCGCTGCCTTGCGGGCCAGTCACGACCAGCAGCAACTGGCTGTAACGCGCCAGATGATGCAGCTGACCCAGCACTGGTTTGCGCTGGGCCGGGAAGAATTTAAAACCCGGCACTCGTGGCGCGAAGGGGTCGTGGCTTAACTGGAAATGGCCGAGGAACGCCTCGTCGGCATGCAAACTAGTCATTGGAATCTTTTCAACCTTTAAGCTGAGCCAGGGCGCGGTAATCCGCTCCCAGCGTGGCCTGTAGAACCTCTTTCGGATAATCGGCGGTCACTACCGCTTCGCCCATCCGGCGCAGCAGCACCAGGCGCAGACGACCGTCGATCACTTTTTTGTCGATTGCCATGTGTTCAAGAAAATCGGCTTCGGACATTTCTGTCGGCGGCACCACCGGCAGACCGGCGCGCTGGAACAGACGAATGCCGCGATCACGTTCCGCTTCGCTGATCCAGCCCAGACGCGCGGACATTTCCAGCGCCATCACCGTGCCAGCCGCGACGGCCTCACCATGCAACCAGACACCATAGCCCATGTGGGTCTCGATGGCGTGACCGAAGGTGTGACCGAGATTGAGGGTGGCGCGCACGCCGGTTTCTTTCTCGTCGGCGCCGACCACCGCAGCCTTGGCCGCGCAGGAACGCTCGATGGCGTAAGTCAGGGCTTTTTGATCGAGCGCACGCAGGGCGTCGACGTTGTCTTCGAGCCAGCCGAGGAACGGCTCGTCGCAAATCAGCCCGTACTTGATGACCTCTGCCAGACCGGCGGACAGTTCACGCTCGGGCAGGGTTTTCAGCGAGGCGGTATCGATCAGCACCACGTTCGGCTGATAGAACGCGCCGACCATGTTCTTGCCCAGCGGATGGTTGATACCGGTTTTGCCGCCCACCGACGAATCGACCTGGGACAGCAACGTCGTCGGGATCTGAATGAAGTCGACGCCGCGCTGATAGCAGGCGGCGGCGAAACCGGCCATGTCGCCGATCACACCGCCGCCGAGGGCGATCACGGTGGTGCGGCGGTCATGACGCGCGGTCAGCAGACCGTCGAAGATCAGTTGCAGGGTTTCCCAGTTCTTGAAGGCTTCGCCGTCCGGCAGCACCACGGAGATCACCGAGAACTGCGCGAGGCTGCGGGTCAGACGTTCGAGATAGAGCGGCGCAACGGTCTCGTTGGAGATGATTGCCACCTGCCGCCCATGGATATGCGGCGCCAGCAACTCGGGCTGATCCAACAAACCTTCGCCAATATGAATCGGGTAGCTGCGCTCGCCTAGATCGACCTTGAGTGTCTGCATGTGTCCCCACAGTGAAGATGGAAGCAGGCATCCTGCCCTGAATTATTGGTTATCTGCGGCCTATAGCGGGTATGACGCCGCTCGCCCGCCAGCCGCCACAACCGCGACGGGTTGTGACAGGACGCCGAGGATAGCGCATTTCGAGCGATGCTTTAACGGGGAGGAAGCTGCGCCAGACGCTCGAGAATGTCGAGCACTACCATGCGCGGCGGCCGTTCGTCGGTTTCCACCACCAGATCGGCGATTTCCCGATACAGCGGATCACGGATCGCCAGCAAATCGCGCAGGGTTTTCTCGGGATTGGCGGTGCGCAGCAACGGCCGATTGCGGTCGCGCGAGGTGCGGCCGACCTGCTGTTCGACGGAGGCGTGCAAATAGACCACGCGCCCGCCCTCATGCAGAGCCTTGCGATTGGCATCACGCATCACCGCGCCGCCGCCGGTCGCCAGCACCACGCCATCGAACTCGCACAGCTCGGCGATCATCGCCTGCTCACGGTCACGAAAGCCGGGCTCGCCTTCCTTATCGAAGATCCACGGGATATTGGCGCCCGTGCGCAGTTCAATTTCCTTGTCGGAATCTTTGAACGGCAGGCGCAGCTCTTTGGCCAGCAACCGGCCGATGGTGCTTTTACCAGCGCCCATCGGTCCTACAAGAATCAAATTTCGCACAGAATCAACGACTCACAGCAATCGCCTGGTTATTCATGATACGCGGAGTGAGAAATACCAGCAGCTCGGATTTTTTCTCCGAAACCACATCACGCCGGAAAAGGCGGCCAAGATACGGCACATCGCCAAGAAATGGCACCTTATCTACGACCTTGCTTTGAGTATTTGAGAAAACACCACCAATCACGATGGTTTCGCCATCGTTGACCAGCACCTTGGCGTTGACCTCGTTTTTCTTGATCGGCGGCACATCCTGCACTTTGTTCAGGTAGTCCGGCTCATCCTTGGTGACCTTGACCTCCATGATGATGCGGTTATCGGGGGTGATCTGCGGCGTCACTTCCAGCGACAAAGACGCCTCTTTGAACGACACCGAAGTCGCGCCGCTGGAGCTGGCTTCCTGATACGGAATCTCGGTGCCCTTGAGGATTTTCGCGGTTTCCTTGTCGGAAGTAACAACCTTCGGTTGCGAAACGATTTCACCGTTGCCGGTCTTTTCCATCGCCGTCAGTTCGAGATCGAGCAAGACGTTGTCAGTAATAAAGGCGATGCCAATCCCAGAGGTGTTGCCGACCGTGCCCATATCGACGAACGGCGAGTTGGTGCTGGTGCTGCCCGGCGTGCCAATGGTGGTCGATGAGCCGTTGACCCCGGAGGCGTTCCAGTTGCCCTTGTTCTGAATCGAGCCGCCCCAGCGCACGCCGAGGCTTTTGTCGTAATCGACGTTGGCCTCAACGATTCGGGCTTCGATCATCACCTGACGCACCGGAATATCCAGTTGCGCCACGATCCGTCGCAGCTCGTCGAGGCGATCCTGGGTCTGGTAGGCGATGATGTTGTTGGTGCGCTCATCGACGGTGATCGAACCGCGCTCGTCGATTTTCGCCTCGGCGCTGGTCACCGACTGGAACAGCTTGGCGATGTCTGCTGCCTTGGCGTAATTCACTTGCAGCAATTCACGACGCAGCGGCGCCAGTTCGGCGATCTGCTTCTGCGACTCCAGTTCCTGGCGCTCGCGGGCGGCAATTTCATCGGCGGGCGCGACCAGCAGCACGTTGCCGATTTTGCGTTTATCCAGCCCTTTGGTTTTCAGCACCAGATCCAGCGCCTGATCCCACGGCACGTTTTGCAGGCGCAAGGTAATGCCGCCCTGCACCGTGTCACTGGCGACCAGATTGAGGTTGGTGAAATCGGCGATCAGTTGCAGCACCGAGCGCACGTCGATGTCCTGGAAATTCAGCGAGAGCTTTTCACCGACGTAAGCCTGGCGATCAGCATTGCGTTTTTGCAGGTCGTCGACGGTCATCGGCCGGACGCTGACGGTCAGTTTGTTGTCGGTCTGGAAAGTTGAATAGTCGTAAGTGCCGCCGGGCTCGACGGTGATGATCGCGCGATCACCGCTGACGCTGGAATTGACGAACTGCACCGGGGTGGCGAAATCCTTGACGTCGAGGCGTACGCGCAGCTTTTCCGGCAATTGCGTGCGGGCGAAGCTGAGGATGATTTTGCCGTCATGCTCCTGAATATCCGGGGCAATGGTCGGGTCGGACAGATCGATGACCACATTGCCTTCGCCCGCCGTACCACGTTGAAAGTCGACGCCGCGAATGGCTTTGGTTTTTGCGACATAGGGTTTTATCGGTACCGCAACAGGCGTAATGCGCGGCGCGGCAACGGGACGCGGTGCTGCGGCCGGAGCACCTTGCCCCACCACCACGAACAGATTATTGCCCTCGACCCGCGTGTCATACGGCGCCAGTTGCGTCAGGCTGACGATCAGTCGCGTGCGATCCTTGGCCTCAACCACCGTCGCCGTGCGCGCATTACCGCTGCCTAGATCGAGACTCTTGCTGGCCAATTGGCTGGCAACCCCGGGCAAGTCCAGAGCAATCCGCGCCGGCGATTCAGTGGTATAGCCCTTGGGCTGCGGTGGCGGGCCGTCGAACGACAGCTTCAGCTCGACGCGATCACCCGGCAAGGCCGCCACGTCCAGCGTCTTCAGATTGGCCGCAATAACCATCGGCGACAACAACGCTATCCATAGCGAAAAACCGAGGGTGGAGAAAATCCTGTTCATTGTTCGACTTCCACTATGAGTGCTCTTTCAAAGGAATGGTGCGCGGACGTTCCAGCCAGGCCCCTTCGCCATCGGGAACGATCTCGACCACATCGACCTGGGTGGCGCTGATCGAGACGATGCGTCCGTCATTGCGCCCCAGGTAGTCGCCGACCTTCATCCGGTGCACGCCGCCGGCTCCGCGCAACAGCGCGAAAGAGCCGCCGGCATTGGAGATGGTGCCGACCATTTCAAACTGCTCGATGTTGAAACCTTCGAGGTATTGCTTGACCCGATTGGGGTCGGGTTTGACGTTGCGCGAACCCTGTTTTTGCCCGGCCAGATCGATGCGCACCTGACGCGAGAACGGGCTGCGCAGGTTGGCGGCGCTGTAAGTGAATGTGGGGTAAGACCGAAATGTCGGGGTTGGTTCAATTTTCCCCGGCGGGCGCAGTCGCACTTCATTCATGTAGGCATCAAGGTCGCTGAAGTCATTGCCGCCACCACAACCATTGAGCGCGAGCAGTGCCATCGACAGGGCCAAATAGCGTGGCGGGCTCATTTTTGCAGCCCCTTGTCGTTATAGCGGTACGTCTTGGCGAGGATGTTCATGCGCAGCTTCGTCCCGCCTTCGGGATTGGCTGGCGCCAGTTCGAAATCATGCAGGGTGACGATGCGCGGCAACCCGGCGACGCCGCTGACGAAAGTCGCGAGATCGTGATAGGCGCCAGTCACGGTGATCTGGATCGGCAACTCGATGTAGAACTGCTGGGTGACCTCCGGCAGCAATTTGATCTCTTCAAATTCCAGACCGCTGCCCAGACCGGTGCGGGTGATGTCTTCGAGCAGGCCCGGCACTTCGGTGTCGCTGGGCAACTGCCGCAACAGCACGCCGAAGGAGTTTTCCATCTCCTTCATCTGTTGGGTGTACAGCTCGAGATTGGCCGAGACATGCGCCTTGCTGGCGAACTGCTCCTTGAGCGTGGCTTCTTCTTCGCGCTTGAGTTCGAGTTGGTCTTGCATGTCGCTGATGAAAAAGTTGTAGCCCAGCGCGAGCACCAGAATCATCAGCAATGCGCCGGCCATGGCTTTTACCGCCGCTGGCCACGAGCCGATGTTGCTGGTGTCGAGGTCGTTGAAGTCGATGTTGCGCAGGCTCTCCAGCCATTCGGACGGCTTCATGGCTCGTCCTCCGTCGTCTTCGGCTGAGTCTGACGAACGGTTAACTGGAAGACGTTGGCCTGTTCCACTTGATCGGCGGAGGTGGCTTTGACTTCATTGAGGCTCGGCGCATCGAACCAGTCGGAGGCGTCAAGATTGCGCATCAACTCGGAGACACGGTTGTTCGACTCCGCCGCGCCACTGATCGACAGGGTTTTGCCGAGCATTTTCACTTGGGTGAAATACACGCCGTCGGGCAGTGTCCGCGCCAGTTGATCGAAGATCCGCCCGCTGACCTGCCGGTTGCCCTGCAAGTCCTGGATGATGCGCATGCGTTCGACCAGTTGCTGGCGATGGGCCTTGAGTTCACTGATCTGCTTGATCCGTTCGTCGACCACGGCAATTTGTTTGCCGATGTAATCGTTGCGCGCCACTTGTCGATCGATCGCCGCGCTGATCACCTGATCGGCGATAAACACTGCGCCCACCGAACCGACGATGACCCCGGTCAGCGCCAGCAGGAAGCGTTTGCGCCGCTCTTCACGGCGCTCCTCGCGCCACGGTAAAAGGTTGATCCGCGCCATCAGTCAAAACTCCTGAGCGCGAGCCCGCAGGCAATCATCAGGGCCGGCGCATCACTGGCCAGGGCGCCAGCGTTGACCTTGCTGCTCAGGGACATGTCGGAAAACGGATTGGCCACTTGCGTCGGCGTATTCAAGCGCTGTTCGATGAGGCGATCGAGCCCCGCCACCGACGCCGTGCCGCCGGCCAGCAGAATGTGATCGACGGCGTTGTACTGCCCGGAGGCGAAGAAAAACTGCAGCGAGCGCGACACTTGCTGCACCAGCGCTTCGCGAAACGGTTGCAGGACTTCGCTGACATAGTCGTCGGGCAAGCCGCCCTGCTTTTTCGCCAGCCCCGCCTGTTCGACGGTCAGGCCGTAACGGCGCTGGATTTCCTCAGTCAGCTGACGCCCGCCGAACAGTTGCTCGCGGGTATAAATGATTTTGCCGTTGTGCAAAACGCTGAGGGTGGTCATGGTCGCGCCGATGTCGACCACTGCCACGGTGAGGCGCTCTTGCGAGGCGGCGAGTTGCGTGGAGAGCAGGCCGAACGAGCGCTCCAGCGCGTAGGCCTCGACGTCCACCACCCGCGCAGTGAGCCCGGCGAGGGCCAGCGCCGCTTCGCGGACTTCGACGTTTTCCTTGCGACAGGCGGCCAGCAACACGTTGACCCGTTCTGGATTGCGCGGCGAAACGCCCTGGACTTCGAAATCGATGGCGACTTCATCCAAGGGATAGGGAATGTATTGGTCGGCTTCGATTTTGAGCTGGTTTTCCAGTTCGTCGTCGGAAAGTCCGGCGTCCATTTCGATGACTTTGGTAATCACCGCTGATCCGGCCACCGCCACCGCCACGCTTTTGAGCCCGGTGCGCGCCTTGACCAGCACCCGGCTGAGGGCTTGGCCCACGCCTTCGAGTTCGGCGATGTTTTTTTCGACCACGGCATTCGCCGGCAACGGCTCTACCGCGTACGCCTCGACCCGGTAGCGATCGCCCTGACGGCTCAGCTCCAGCAGTTTTACCGAGGTGGAGCTGATGTCGATCCCCAGTAACGTATTGGTCTTTTTATTGAAGAGTCCTAGCACTACCAATTCCCTATGACTTTCCGTGAGTTACGGACTCTGTAATACGCATTGCGTTCCCTGACCCCACCTTGACAGACGCGCCAATGACGCCTCCGGCGGAAAAGTGCTTATAATGCCCAGCGATTTTTTCCGCTTTTTACTGCCTGCGCGGGCGTTCTGTGTGTAGCCGGAACCCCGTCGCCAAATTCATTCTTTGCCCTGGATGTCCAAACGCCTTGATTCGTCTGCTGAAATTTTTCGGTTGGTCCATCGTCGCCGTTTTCTGCGGACTGCTTTTAGGTCTCAGCGGCGCCTATCTTTACCTTAGTCCGGGTTTGCCTTCTGTGGAGGCCCTGAGAAGCATTCAGTTGCAGATTCCATTGCGGGTCTACAGCAGCGACAACAAGTTGATCGCAGAATTTGGCGAAATGCGCCGGACTCCGATCCGTTTCGCCGACATTCCCCCCAATTTCATTAATGCGTTACTAAGTGCTGAAGACGACAACTTCGCCAATCACTATGGCGTCGATCCGAGCAGCCTGATGCGCGCCGCGACGCAATTGGTCAAAAGCGGCCACATTCAGTCCGGCGGCAGCACCATCACCATGCAGGTGGCGAAGAACTTCTTCCTGACCAGCGAACGCAGCTTCTCGCGCAAAACCACCGAAATCCTTCTGGCCCTGCAGATCGAGCGACAGCTGACCAAGGATGAAATCCTTGAGCTGTACGTGAACAAGATCTATCTGGGTAACCGCGCCTACGGCATCGAGGCGGCGGCGCAGGTGTATTACGGCAAGTCGATCCGCGACATCAGCCTTGCGCAGATGGCGATGATCGCCGGCCTGCCGAAAGCCCCGTCGCGCTTCAACCCGCTGGCCAACCCGACGCGCAGTAAAGAACGCCGCGACTGGATCCTCGGGCGCATGTACAAGCTCGGCAAGATCACCGAAGCGGATTACACCGCTGCGATCAACGAACCGCTGAACGCCAGTTATCACGTGCCGACCCCGGAAGTGAACGCACCGTACATCGCCGAAATGGCCCGTGCCGAAATGGTCGGCCGTTATGGCAGCGACGCCTATACCGAAGGTTTCCGCGTCACCACTACGGTACCGAGCAATCTGCAGGAAATGGCCAACACCGCGCTGCACGAAGGTTTGATGACCTACGACCAGCGTCACGGCTACCGTGGCCCCGAGTCGCGCCTGCCGGGCAAGACCCGCGAAGCCTGGGCCAGCGAGCTGACCAAACAACGCACCATCAGCAGCCTCGAACCGGCGATCGTCACGCAAGTCGACAAGAACGGCCTGCAAGTGCTGACCCGCACCGGTGAAGAACACGTGGCCTGGGACACCATGAAATGGGCGCGCCCGTTCCTCAATACCAACAGCATGGGCCCGAATCCGCGTCAGCCGTCGGATGTTGCGCAGGTTGGCGATCTGGTTCGTGTGCAGCGTCAGAAAGACAATTCGCTGAAATTCAGCCAGATCCCGCAGGCGCAAGGCGCGCTGGTCTCGCTGGATCCGCAGAACGGCGCAATCCGCTCGCTGGTCGGTGGTTTCGCTTTCGAGCAGAGCAACTACAACCGCGCCATGCAGGCCAAGCGTCAGCCGGGTTCGAGCTTCAAGCCATTCGTTTATAGCGCCGCGCTGGACAGCGGCTACACCGCCGCGACGCTGGTCAACGACGCGCCGATCGTGTTTGTCGACGAGTACCTGGACAAGGTCTGGCGTCCGAAGAACGACACCAATACCTTCCTCGGCCCGATCCGCTTGCGTGAAGGTTTGTACAAATCGCGCAACCTGGTGTCGATCCGTTTGCTGCAAGCGATGGGCGTGAGCAAGACCATCGACTACATCAGCCGCTTCGGCTTCAACAAGCAAGATCTGCCGCCGAACCTGTCGCTGGCACTGGGTACTGCGACGCTGACGCCAATGGAGATCGCGACCGGTTGGAGCACGTTCGCCAACGGTGGCTACAAGATCACACCATATGTGATCGACAAGATCGAAAGCCGTAACGGCGACACGCTGTTCGTCGCCAACCCGCCGACCGTGCCGCAGGGCGCTGCGGCAACGGACGGCATTGCCGCGCCGCACACTGACGCGATCACGGTCAACGCTACGCCGGGTGAAGCACCGGGCACTGCGGCGGCACCGCAAACGCCTGCCGTGGCCGAGCGCATCGTTGATGGCCGCACCACGTACATCCTCAACAGCATGTTGCAGGACGTGATCAAGCTCGGCACCGGCCGTCGCGCGCTGGCCATGGGTCGCAGCGACATCGCCGGCAAAACCGGTACCACCAACGAATCGAAGGATGCGTGGTTCTCCGGATACAACGCCGATTACGTGACCACGGTCTGGACGGGCTTCGACCAGCCGGAAAGCCTTGGTCGTCGCGAGTTCGGTGGCACGGTGGCACTGCCAATCTGGATGAATTACATGTCGGCGGCGCTGAAGGACAAGCCACCGCACGTGCAGCCTGAGCCGGAAGGTTTGTTGAGCCTGCGTGTGGATCCGGTGAGTGGCCGTGCGGCGACGCCGAGCACGCCGGGGGCGTACTTCGAGCTGTTCAAGGCTGAGGATACCCCGCCATCGGTGAATGAGCTGGGTAACGGCGCTGTACCAGGCAGCCCGCTGCCGGCGGATGAACAGGCGCCGATCGACTTGTTCTGATCCAGCGGTACTAAAAACCCCCGCCTTCGTGAGAAGTGCGGGGCTTTTTTATGGCTGAAGATCAAGGGCCCCTCACCCTAGCCCTCTCCCGGAGGGAGAGGGGACTGATTGGGGGATATTGGTGAGTGATGCCGACCTGAACGTGCTGTGTTGAATCCATAGGCGCTAACTCACTTTCAGGTCGGTGTATCTCGCGAATCTTCCACGGTCAGTCCCCTCTCCCTCCGGGAGAGGATTAGGGTGAGGGGCTCTTGATCTCCAGACAATAAAAAGCCCCGGCTCTCACGAGCCAGGGCTTTCGGTTGAGGCGTTACAACGGCTTAGCCGTTGAACACGTCATCCACGCTTTTCAGCGGGTAGTTCTTCGGATACGGCAGGGTTGCCACACCAGTCTCGATCGCGGCTTTAGCCACAGCGTCGGAGATCAGGGTGATCAGGCGCTTGTCCATTGGCTTCGGAATGATGTACTCACGGCCGAATTCCAGCGGAGCACCGCCGTAGGCATCGCACACGTCCTGTGGCACTGGCAGTTTGGCCAGTTCACGCAGGGCGTTGGCGGCAGCCACTTTCATTTCTTCGTTGATGCGCTTGGCGCGAACGTCCAGGGCACCACGGAAGATGAACGGGAAGCCCAGTACGTTGTTGACCTGGTTCGGGTAGTCCGAACGGCCGGTGGCCATGATCACGTCGTTACGGGTGGCGTGTGCCAGTTCCGGGGAGATTTCCGGATCCGGGTTCGAGCACGCGAACACGATCGGGTTGGCCGCCATCGACAGCAGGCCTTCAGGGCTCAGCAGGTTCGGGCCGGACAGACCGACGAACACGTCAGCGCCTTGCAGAGCGTCAGCCAGGCTGCGCTTCTCGGTGGCGTGAGCGAATACCGCTTTGTACTGGTTCAGGTCGTCACGGCCGGAGTGGATCACGCCGGTACGGTCAACCATGAAGATGTTTTCGATGCGAGCGCCCATGCTCACCAGCAACTTCATGCAGGAGATGGCGGCAGCGCCGGCGCCCAGGCAAACGATCTTGGCATCAGCCAGGGTTTTGCCTGCGATTTCCAGGGCGTTGATCATGCCGGCAGCGGTCACGATCGCGGTACCGTGCTGGTCATCGTGGAATACCGGAATGTCGCACTGCTCGATCAGAGCACGTTCGATCTCAAAGCACTCTGGTGCCTTGATGTCTTCCAGGTTGATGCCACCGAAAGTGATGGAGATGCGTTTTACGGTGTCGATGAAGGCTTGCGGGCTTTCGGAGTCGACTTCGATGTCGAAAACGTCGATGCCGGCGAAGCGCTTGAACAGTACGCCTTTACCTTCCATCACTGGCTTGGACGCCAATGGGCCGAGGTTACCCAGGCCGAGAATCGCGGTGCCATCGGAAATGACTGCAACCAGGTTGCCCTTGCCGGTGTATTTGTAGGCCAGTTCAGGATCGCGAGCGATCTCACGCACTGGTTCAGCTACGCCGGGGCTGTAGGCCAGCGACAAGTCGCGAGCGGTAGCAGTGGCCTTGGTGAGCTCGACACTCAGCTTCCCTGGACGAGGATTGGCATGATATTCGAGAGCGGCAGTTTTCAGATCAGACATTTTGGCATTCCGCTTTTTACTGTTGGACAGACTGGTCAGCGAGGATACGCGCCTCGCAAAGTCCCCACAAGACTGAGCGGTCACCCCTGTCAAGCGCCCTGCCCTACGACTTTGGGCCAAGAGCCACGGCGCACAAGGGCTGGACTGTTCACAATCGACAGAAAAAATGTCTACAATTTTATTTCAGCGTGCGCTTTGCAACATTGCAGGATCTGTCAGCGGAAGCAGCCAACGCGGCTGTCCCTGTTTCAAGCCGCCGCGCCGTGATCGATCAACAATCCAGCCGCGCACCTCGATCTGCTTGCCCTTCAACGCCTGCAATCGGGCATTGCCGAATTGTCCGACCAGATTGGGTGCAACGCGCAATACAAGCGCACCCTGCAACTCGATCCAGGTTCCGCCACGATTGCGCTGAACCTTGCTCACACGGCCACTGACCACGGCGAAACCGGAACGCTGGATCTGCGCCGCTTTCAGCACCGGCGACTGCCGCCAGAGACCCCGGCCAGCCTGTCGCGCACTGCGCTCGGCGGCTTGCTGACACGTAACCAAATCGATATTCGGCGCGACCGCGACCTGAAAACCGAGGCCATCGGCGAGCATCTGCGCTTCAAGATTGGCGCCGCTGGCGCTGTAGAGGTGCGCGAGCGTGCGGCCGTAGTGATCTTTCGTCTGCTTGCCGAGGCGCAAACCGAGCTGTCCATTGCTGTCGGCCACTAATGATTCCAGACGTTTGCGCGCCGCCACCGCGAACGGCTCGTCACTGCGGCCCTGCTTGCCCAGCTCAGGTGTATTGAGGCCGATCATCCGCACACTGCGCCCGTCGCTCAGGCGCACGGTGTCGCCATCGACCACGCGCTGCACCGTGACGCGGGTCAGCCCTACGGGCGTGGGGCAGAACGCCTGCGCGGCGGACAGCCAAATCGCAGACACAAAAAAGGCGCCCACAAGGGACGCCTTTTTCAGCAATGAGGAAAAGCCCATCGGGCCTTTCAACTTTACTCTGCAGCAGCAGGCTTCTTGCCGAAAGCACCGAAACGGTCTGCGAAGCGCTGAACGCGGCCGCCAGTGTCCAGAGTCTTTTGCTTACCGGTGTAGAACGGGTGGCATTCGTTGCAAACGTCGATCGCCAGAGGCTTGGCCAGGTTCGAACGAGTTTCGAACTTGTTGCCACAGCTGCAGGTAACTGCGGTGACTTCGTATGTTGGATGAATATCAGCTTTCATGATGTCTTCCTCAGGCTGCGTGCCGCCATCCAACACGATTGTTGAATACCGCACGTAATTAGGCCGCGGATTCTACCAGACCTTTTAAATCACGCAAGCTGTCACCGAGACCGACCGTCTGCTAGGCTCCCGACCTTGAACGCATTCCCCTGTGGGAGCGGGCTTGCTCGCGAATGCGTTGTGCCAGTCAATGATTTAGCGCCTGACACGCCGCATTCGCGAGCAAGCC